>JAZNZT010000058.1:0-20110 GCA_045595075.1 Faecousia sp. | reverse complement strand
GGAATCCTTTTTTTGCTCTTGCTTACGCTGCCAATGACATCGTGTTGATTATTCTATGGATTCTGGCAAGCATCCATGATATGCGGTATGTTTCTGTGGTGGTCTGCTTTATGGCCTTTTTGGCAAATGATATTTACGGATTTCTCAATTGGCAGAAAATGAAAAAACGACAAACCCGGGAGTTATGATATTCGGTTCTATATAATAATGCCGATCCACAAAGTGGATCGGCATTCCGTTTATGCAGTTTGGGATTTTTTCTTTGTCGCCAGCATTTTGATCAGCATGGCAAGCAGCACCATGACATATGCCGCCAGAGTGAAGATCAATACATAGATGATCATGCACCAGGGGTAAGGCACCACGCCTTGCACCAAAGAATATACCGGCAGTGTACCCTCGCAGTGGGGGCTGATAAAGAACATATTGAAGGTCTCGGTATTCAAAAGGCCGGTGACATAGGCGATCTCATTCATCACCGTTGCCAAAGTAACCAAGCCGATAAATACCGGGATGGCTTTCAGCACGGACTTATGCTCCAGCTTAATATACTGGGTACCCAGCAGGTAGATACCCACCGTCAGCATGGAACCGTGGCAGATCATGGTCTGAATGTTGATGCCGATGGTGCTGATAAATACCTGGGCCGGGTAGATCATAACCACCAAGCCACCGAATAAAGCATAGGTGCCAAGGTAGGTACACAGTGCATCCCGGACCTTGCCCTTCCGCAAGATACCTGCAAGCAGCCCCACATACATAGGTGTGGAGCAGAACTGGAACGGGAAGGCATACCACTGGTAGTCCGCCGTGATCACACCACCCTCATAGGAGAAGGTATAGTTTACCTGCTTATAAACTTCCAACACGATGGAGAGGATCGCTGTGAACAGCATCAGGCTGTTTACGAATTTATCGGTAGGCTTTTTAAACTTACACAGCAGAACACCTGCCGCGACAGACAACGCAAAAAACAGCAGATGAAACCAACCGTACAAAGTGGGGGTAGTCATATCTGCATCCAGGATCTCCAGGAGCTTTGCCAGAAACTCCATTTTATCCGCCTCTCTTCCAATTCTGTGATGTCCCGCCAGTATCCACAGATATTGTAACACATTGTAATCTTTTTGCAACTGTTTATTCCCGCTTTTCTATTCTGTTTTTCTGCATAAAATTTACGCCCATGGCAAACAATACCTCCGAACACAAAAACAGGAGGTTTCATTATGTTCCGTATTCGTATGATCAGCCTTGTCCTTGCTCTGACGATTTTGCTGGGACTGGGCATCAGCGCTTTCGCCGCAGAGGTGGACTGCGATGCCACCTACTGCTTCAGCGCCGGGGACTTCAGTCCCGCTGAGGATCTGGCAGGTATCTGTATCACCCAGCTTCCCGCGGCAGAGTCCGGCACAGTGATGCTGGGCAGTCGGGTGCTGCAACCGGGGGATATCCTCACCGCCGGACAGATCGCTCAGATGACCTTTTCCCCCCTTCGCACCGAGGAGGACAGGGATGCCGTAGTCACTTATCTGCCTATCTATGATGACCGGGTGGAAAAGTCCGCCACCATGACCATTGCTATCCGCGGCAAGGAGGACCTTGCTCCCGTAGCCGAGGATTTTTCCGTGGAGACCTATAAGAACCTGCCCAACCAGGGCAATCTGAAGGTCAACGATCCGGAGGGAGAGGCCCTGACCTACACCCTTGTCCGGGCTCCCAAGCGGGGCGAGGTCACCATTAACGTAAACGGCGGCTTTGTCTACACCCCCAAGAAGAACAAGGTAGGCGTAGATTCCTTCACCTATACCGCCGCAGATCCTGCGGGCAATGTGTCCCGGGAGGCGACGGTGACTATCCAGATCCTGAAGCCCACCGACTCCAAGCAGTATACCGATACCGTTGGGCATCCCTGCCGCTTTGCGGCGGAGTGGATGCGCAATACCGGTCTGTTCGTCGGTGAGAAGATCGGCGGCGAGGAGTGCTTCCGTCCGGAAAAAGAAGTGAGCCGTGGAGAATTTCTTGCTATGGTGATCAAAAGTCTTGACATCCCGGTAGAGCACGTCTCCTATGAGGATCTTCCGGCAGATACCCCCCAGTGGCTGAAGCCATATCTCATCGCAGCGCTCCGTTCCGGACTGACCGAGGGTCTGCCCGCCGACGAGACCGGCTCTTTCCGGGCAGACCAGCCCATCACCGGCATGGAGGCGGCTGTGATCCTGCAGAACGCTCTGGATCTTTCCATCTCCCAGCAGACTCTGGATGAGCTGCAGGCATCCGCCCCGGACTCTGCTGACGCCCTGCCTGCGTGGGCAGCGGTATCCGTCACCGCAATGAACGAAAACGGCATCGATCTGGCAGCCAACAAAGCGCTGACCAGAGGAGAGCTGGCAATGGCGTTGTACCAAGTGAGCCATATCGCTTTGGATGCCCCCGGCCTTGCGGTCTTCCGCATGCAATGATTTTCGGGCGTGTTGCAAATGCAACACGCCCGCTTTTTTATCTCAGATCCTTGCCTGCGTAGAATTTTTTCATAGGCACATACAGCACCGCTGCCAGAGCAACCGTCAAGATCATGCAGGGTACCATATAGGCGGCATTGTACACAAGAGAGTATACAACCGCATCGTCAAACACGCCGAAATTCAAAACTTCCGTCGGCTCATAGATCCGGTAAATGGTAACACCGCTGATGAAATGCACCACAAACCGCGCGGCATTTCCCAGGATCGCACCGGGGAAGATGCCCCAAGCCTTACCCTTGAAAAGGCCTGCAAGACCAAGGGGCGTGTACGCCACCACATAGTCCAAAAGCATTGACTGCCAGCCCCAGGCGTACGCCCCGTCAAAGATCAGCTGCAGCACGCCAAAGGCAAAGCTTGCCAAAAGTCCCTTGCCAAGACCCCACCGCAGGGCGTACAGCACGATTGGGAACGCCGCGAAGGTGATAGAGCCGCCGTTGACCATATCCCCGAACAGCTTCAGATAGCTGAGGATCTGGGCAATGGCCACCATGATCGCGCCTTCGCACAGCGCCCGTATCCGCATGTGCCAATTGGCTACACTTCTTACAACATCTGTTTTTTCTTCCATTTGAAATACCTCCATTGGGAACGTTCGCGAAAATCTTTTTTAGGTGGACAGCAAGAGATTTTTCTCCAAGGCAAGGTGAAAAACCGCAGACATACTTTGTGTATGCCAAGGCTTTTATAACGCAGCCTTGCAGGAAACGATCCGCCGCTCGTTCAAAAATTTTCAAGAACTGTCCCTTGCATATAAGGCGCGTTCGAGAAAATATTTTTTGTGATGACGGCGAGAGATTTTTCTCCAAGGCAAGGTGAAAAACCGCAGACATACTTTGTGTATTTCAAGGTTTTTCTAACGCAGCATTGGAGAAAAAGATCCGCCGCTCGTTCAAAAAATATTTTGGAGAACGCGCCAAAAATAATAATGTCGCATTGCAAACCCGTCTAGGTGCAATGCGACACGAAGGTATCCCATATATGCATCTTTTCCTACGACGGTACTGACCGTATCAGGTTCACGGGTCAAGGCGTCCACGCCTAATCTCAGCCGGATACATCCGGCCCCCCGAAGATTGATTTGTTTTGCGACTGAGTTGATTATACCAAAAAACGACCTTTTGTCAAGCCATTTCCAAAGAAAGAGGCTTTCCGCCCAGAATATGGAAATGCAGATGGTGCACCGTCTGACCGGCATCGTCGCCGCAGTTGGAAACCACCCGGTAGCCATTTACAAGGCCCTCAGCCTTGGCAATAGCGGGAATGACCTCGAAAATGCGGGAAACCACACCGCTATTGTCTCCGGTGATCTCCGCCACAGAGGCAATATGGGCCTTGGGGATCACAAGGATATGGGTAGGCGCCTGGGGATTGATGTCCCGGAACGCCAGGATATCATCGTCCTCATAGACCTTGGTGGAGGGGATATCCCCGGCAACGATCTTGCAGAATAAGCAGTCCATAATTATCTCCTTTACAGTACGGCGAACACGCCTGTGCTCACCAGCGCCATAATAATACCTGCCAGCACAACACCCAGAATAACCGCCGCAACGGTAGACTTAAAGCCCATGTTCAAAAAGCTGGCGCCCAGTGTGCCGGTCCATGCGCCGGTTCCCGGCAGGGGGATTCCCACAAACAGCAAAAGGGCGATGAACAAGCCGCCTCTGCCGGCTGTCTGTACCAGCTTCTGCCCCGCCTTTTCTCCCTTGACCAGGAAAAAGGTGAACAGCTTGCCGATGTGCTTTTTGTCCGCGCCCCAGACAAGGATCTTCCGGGCAAAAAAGTAGATAAAGGGAACAGGCAGCATATTGCCCACCACACAGGTGATCAGCGCAGGCAGATAGGGCAACTCATAACCAACGGCGTAGACCATTGCGCCCCGCAGTTCAATAATGGGAACCATGGACACCAGAAAAATAATCAGATAGTGCATCAAGCGGTCCTCACGATCACAAAGCCGTCCACCAGGTTGGCGCTTTCCAAAGCGCCCTCAATGGACACCTGCCGGTCCATCAGATCGGTGAGGATCACACAGCCGTCCTTACACTCGATGGACATGACATTTTTCATAATGACAGCGTCTTCTGTCTTGCTGTTTTTATAAACAGTAGAAAGGCACATAATAATTCCTCACTTTGCGTCCAGAGCAGCCAGCACGGCGGCAAGCCGCAGGTTGCCCTTTTCGTAATCGGATACCGCTGCCATGACCTGCTCATAGGCAGCGCGATTTCCTGCCTTGTCCAGCTGGGCAGCCAGATCTGCCAGCTCCCGGGCATGGGCAGCGTTGTGGTTTGCCATGTACTTCATAAGCGCGGTCAGCTCCTCCATGGGCGTATGCTCGCAGTGACCGGCGCAGCCGTGGCAGTCGCCGCCGCAGTCATGACTGTGGTTATGGGTGTGACCTTCCCCGTGGAGGTGATCGTGGTCATGGGGATGAGAATGGCTGTGAGCATGCTCATGGCAATGCTCATGCGTATGGGCAACGCCGTCATGGGTATGCTCGTGGGTATGGCTATGGGAATGGCCGTGGTCGTGATCGCCGCCGGCAACATGGTCATGATGAATATGCATAAAAATCGCTCCTTCAGAGTTTTCCTATATTATATCCGGTTTGGGGCGGGGTGTCAACAGACTGCATCCAGGGCATCCCGGATAGCGCCAATGGAGTACAACGAGCCAAAGCACAGCACCACGCCCTGACTGCCTGCCAATTCCATAGCGGTACGGACACCGTCTTCAATACTCTGGCAAGGTGTTGCCACAGCGCCGGCCTCGGTCAGATATTGGGCAAGCAGCGCAGCATCCAGCTTCCGGGGATTGGGCGGGGTAATGCAAACAAACTGCTCCACCAGCGGCATCACAGGCTTGTACATATCCGCATAATCCTTATCTGCCAGAACGCCGGTAAGGACAATGACCTTTCGGCCCTTCAGATAGTCTTCGATATTTTTCACCAGGGCTTCAATGCACTGGGGGTTGTGACCGCCGTCAATGATGAACAGGGGGTCACGGCGCATGACATCGAAACGGCCCGGCCAGCGCACATCCCGGATGCCCTCCCGGACATTCTCTTCCGTAATTTTCCAGCCCTTTTCCATCAGCGTCTCTGCCACAGCCAGGACCACCGCTGCATTGTGCAGCTGATGATCACCCAGCAGAGGCAACTCCAAACCCGTCCATTTGCCGCAGTGAAACACCTGACCCTCCAGGCTCCGGGAAACCAGTGTCAAAGCGTCAAAATCCGCCTTTTTCAGCTTCACATTCCGCTCTGCGCAGACTTCCTCAAATACAGCCTCCACCCCGGGAGTGCCGCGATAGACCACCGCATTGCCGCCCTCTTTGAAGATACCCGCCTTAGTCCGGGCAATTTCCTCAACGGTCTTGCCAAGAACATCGGTGTGATCCAGGCCAATGTTGGTGATCACCGCCACCTCAGGAACTTCGATGACATTGGTGGAATCCAGAGCGCCGCCCATGCCCACTTCCAGCACCACGATATCGCAGTTTTGCCGTTTGAAATATTCAAAAGCGATGCAGCAGACCAGCTCAAATTCCGTGGGGGACTCCTCCATGGACTGAGCAAGGGGTTTTACATATTCGGTGATCTCCGCCAGTTCCCGGTCGGAGATCTCCTGTCCGTTCACCTGCATCCGCTCATGGAAGCGGTAAATATACGGAGAGGTGTAAAGACCGGTGCGGTAGCCTGCCTTACGCAAGATAGATGCAATCATAGCGGCAGTAGAGCCTTTTCCGTTTGTGCCGGCAATGTGGATAAATTTCAGATCCTTCTCCGGGTTGCCCATAAGCTTAAGCAGCGTTTGGGTGCGACCCAGTCCGGGAATGCTGCCCTTCCAGCAGACAGAATGGATATATTCGATAGCCTGTTCGGCATTCATAGGCATTGTTTCCTTTTCTGATTTTTTTGCGGTCCATATGCCCATACGCTCAAAGATCCGTGTGCCCAGCAGAAGGGAGATCAGGGCGATCTCCAGAGGCGCAATTACCGCAAACTGGACAGCCCGGGAAATAAGATTGCTGACAAAGGCGGCATGGAGCGTACCGGGATTAAAATAATATGCCAAAGCAGCGCTTTGATAAAGCCAGGAGCCCAGCACCACCGGGCAGAGATAGCTGACGATCAGCTTGGGTACGACCGGCTTTTTCTGCAGCCAGCTACGGAACAGGCCGCCGAATACACCGTACAGGATCGCCGGCGGGCAAAGGATGGGATTAAACCCGTATTGCATCATGCTGCCTGTTGCATCGGCCACAAGGCCGGTCATGCCGCCGGCTAAGGGACCGAACAGCATGCCCGCCAAAAACAGCGGGAATTTATCCAGAGACCAGCGAACATTGCCAAAGGGGGCATAGGAAAAAAGTCTTGCCATCACAATGCTGATGGCTGCCAGCAATGCGCAGCTGACCAGCGCCCGGGTGGCTATTGTTTTTGTTTTCTTTTTCATCGGATAACCTCCTTAATGTAGGGGTGTCCATCCCATAAAAAAACCCTATGTGATAAATCACACAGGGAGTAAGATACGGATGTAACACCCAGGGGGACGGTAGCGCAAAACCTGGCCGACCGTTTCCCGACCGAGTATCGCTTTGCATAAAGGAGAGCATCCTATATGGCCAGCGGGTGCGGATACCCCATCGCGGACAAAGTCCTTCGTCTGTCACTCAACTCCCCATTTTGACAGCACTTCACGCGAGGTCTCCTACTCTGTTCGCCCCTATCATACACAAAATGCCGTGGATTGTAAATCCTTTTTTTCACTTTTTTCAGAAAATTTTCATAGGATGGTGATATTGTCACAGAAAGACTCTGCAAAACGGGGTAAACTTAAATCACAAAACAAACAGGAGGTAACGCATTATGAAGCTTAAAAATAAAGTTGCAGTTATTACCGGCGGCAGCCGTGGCATCGGCAGAGCCACCGTAGAACGGTTTTTGCAGGAGGGCGCGACCGTCATCCTCACCGCCAGCTCTCAGGCTTCCGCGGACAAAGCCGTAGCAAGTATTCTGGAAAATTATCCCAACGCCCGGGTCGAAGGCATCGCCCCGGATCTCTCCAGCTTAGAATCCGTCACCGACGCCTTCCGGAAAGTGGCGGAAAAGCACGGCAGGATCGACATCCTGGTAAATAACGCCGGTCTGTCCGAGAGCACACCTCTTTCGGGTTACACCGAGGAGATCTTTGACAAGGTAATGGACCTGAACGTCAAAGGGGTGTTCAACCCTATTAAGGCAGTCAGTGAATATATGATCAACCAGGGTAGCGGTGTGATCCTCAATACCTCTTCCATGGTCAGCCTCTACGGCCAGCCTGCCGGCGTGGCATACCCCACCTCCAAGTTCGCCGTAAACGGTCTGACCCTGTCCCTTGCCCGGGAGCTTGGTCCCAAGGGCATCCGGGTCAACGCAGTTGCCCCCGGCATCATTGAAACGGACATGATGAAGGCCGTTCCCAAAGAGGTCATCGAGCCTATGATCCGGCAGATCCCTCTGCGCCGTCTGGGACAGCCGGAGGATATCGCTAACGCCTTCTTGTTCCTGGCCTCCGAGGAAGCATCCTATATCTCCGGTGTAGTCCTCAGTGTGGACGGCTTAGCAAGAACCTAACACAAACCAAATCCCCCACCCAAACCCTGTCATTCTGAGCCTGCGAAGCAGGCGTGAGAATCCGTTTCCTAAAAAGGTGTTACGGATTGCCACGTCGCTACGCTCCTCGCAATGACAGTCTGCGTTAAAAGGTGGGGGATTATTTATTCTGCCAGTTTTTCCAGTGGGTTTTCGTCAGTGATATGAATGGCACCCCGGGTCAGCTGCACCAACCCCTCGCTCTGGAAATAGCGGAGCATCCGGGTGACCACCTCCCGGGCAGTGCCCATATGGTTGGCGATCTTCTCATGGGTGATCTTAAGCTCCTGATCCCCCTCCAGACGCTGCTCCTCCAGCAAAAATGATGCCAGCCGCTTGTCGAAGCTTTTCCACATGATCTGCTCCATCAGCCACATCAAGTCAGAAAAGTTGCTGCTGATCAGGCTATTGGCAAAGGACGCCACCTGGGCGGATTCCTCCATTAGATTCTTAAACAGGCAGGCAGGGATGCTCCAGAAGCAGGTATCCTTCTCCGCCTCGATCATCACGTTAAACTGCATATCCGGCATGACGCAGGAGGCGCTGAGCAAGCTCACATCATAGGAAAACAGCCGTCCTAAGGTGATCTCCCGCCCTTCCTCGGACAGGATATAGGTCCGCAGCTGGCCGTCCTTGACCACCACAAGGCCAAGGCATTCCGCGCCGCTGTCGTGGATCCTGGTTCCCTTTTTCACACAGCGGTATTCCAACACCTGCGCGATCCTGCTCTTCTGATCCTGTGTCAGCTTGTCCCATATAGGAAAGTACGATGCAAATTCCATGCTGTCCACCTCCTAAAATCAGTATATCCGGCTTTTCCGTTTCTGTCAATGAAATGTGATTTTGTCACGGAAGCTTTGTAAAAAACCGGTTATACTGTTATCAAAGATAAAAGAAAGGAGCAAACACTATGGCTGCTATCAACATTAACGAAAAACAATTCCAGGAACTTATGACAAGCGAAAAACCGGTACTGGTAGATTTTTGGGCCCCCTGGTGCACCTACTGCCGCCGGATCACCACACCTTACGATATGCTGGCGCAGCAGTACGGCGACAAGCTCCATGTTACCAAGGTCAACATCGACGAAGAGCCTCTGCTTGCCAACCGGGAACGGATCGAAGTGATCCCCACTTTGGTGCTGTACCAAAACGGCAAAGCCATCGGCTCTGTGGTCGCCCCGGAGTCCAAAGCATCCATGGAAAGCTTTATTGAAAATACCCTGAAGGGGTGAACACTATGAACCGGATCTATGACATGATCATTATCGGGGGCGGTCCGGGAGGCTATACCGCCGCCCTCTACGCCGCCCGGGCAGGACTCAGCACGCTGGTGCTTGAGAAGCTTTCCGCCGGCGGGCAAATGGCAGAGACCACCCAGATCGACAACTACCCCGGCTTTCCCCAGGGGATCGACGGTTATGAGCTGGCGGAGAAAATGCAGCAGGGAGCAGAAAACGCCGGCGCAGAAACCGTTCTGGCGGAAGTCACATCTGTAAGTCTTGGAGAAAACCCCCGTCGGGTGGAAACCAGCGAGGGCACATTCCTTGGGAAGACTGTGGTGTTCGCCACCGGAGCAGGCCCGAAGAAATTGGGCATCGCCAAGGAAACGGAGCTTACCGGCAAAGGCGTCCACTACTGCGCCGCCTGCGACGGCATGCAGTACCGGGGCAAGACCGTAGTGGTGGTAGGCGGCGGCAACACCGCTGCAGCTGACGCCCTGACCCTCAGCCGCATCGCCAAAAAGGTGATCCTTGTCCACCGCAGAGACACTCTGCGCGCTACCAAAATTTACCACAAACCTCTGCTGGAAGCGGAGAATGTGGAATTTTTCTGGAATAACACCCTGTCTGAGCTGTTAAGCGACAGGCGGCTCAGCGGGGTGGTTCTGGAAAACCTGCTCACCGGAGAGAAGACCCAGTTAGACTGCGACGGAGTATTCATCAGCATCGGCAGAAAGCCGGCATCCAATCTGGTCCGGGGTCAGCTGGTGGTAGACGAGGGCGGCTATATCGTAGCTGACGAATCCACCAAAACCAGCATTCCCGGGGTCTACGCCGTGGGCGATGTCCGCACCAAAGCTTTGCGACAGGTAGTCACCGCCGTTGCCGACGGCGCAATGGCAGTACACCAAGCCGAAGAATATTTAGCGAAACAATAAAAAATCCGGTCGGTCGACCGGATTTTATTATGCTTTTTTTACCGCTCTTCCCGGAAGTAGTTCACACCCAGCGCTGCCGGCAGACCGCTGCTCCGCTTGTTGCGGATCGAGCTGACCACCAGCACGATGGCGGTGATGATAAAGGGCATTGCCTGATACAGCTGGGTAGGCAGCTTTGCAAGCCAGCCCAGCGCTTCGGGGAATGCCAGCGCCAGAGAGCTGCCGGAGACCCGGAGGGTGTTGAAGAAACCGAAGACAAACGTACCCAGGATCGCCAGGGAGGGATTCCAGTTAGCAAAAATGACCAGCGCCACAGCGATCCAGCCATAGCCGTTGATCCAGCAGCTGGCATTGAAGGATCCGCCCATGTTCAGTGCCATGTAGTAGCCGCCGATGCCCATAATGCCGCAGCCAAGGCAGATATGCAGATACTTCATCCGCTTGACGTTGACGCCCACAGAGTCTGCCGCGCCGGGATTCTCACCGATCGCCCGCAGCCGCAGACCGGGGGTGGTCTTATTCAAGTACCACCACATGGCAACAGCAATGGCGATACCCAGATACACCATAATATTATGGGAGAACAGACCGTTTCCAATTACAGGGATCTTGGAAAGCAGAGGGATGGACAGGTCGGAAAACCCTGCCATGATATTGGAGTAGTCGCCCATAACCGGCCAACTGATCGCACGCAGACCGTTACCCACAAAGAAGTAAACGCCCAAGCCAAAGGTGGTCAGAGTCAGACCGGTAATGTTCTGATTTGCCTGCAGGGATACCGTCAGCGCCGCAAACAGCAGACCGCACAGCGCGCCTGCCAGAAAGGCGGTGGCGATCCCTGCGCCCAGAGAGTTGGCATAACAGCCTATAATATAGCCGAAGATCGCGCCCACCGCCATAATGCCTTCCACACCAAGGTTCAGGCTGCCGGATTTCTCCACCATGATTTCTCCCACCGTACCGTAAAGCAGGGGGATGTTATACACTACGATATTGTGCAAAAAGGAAGTCAGAACGCTCATTTTATCCATTTTGGCTTCCTCCTTTTTTGGTAAATACGATCTTGAAGCGGATGAAGAAGTCCACCGCCAGCACCAGGAATAAGATCACGCCCTGGAGCATGTTGGCAAAGCTGGAGTCTACCTGACGGAAGGTAGACGCGGCAATGACAGAGCCGTACTGGAGTATGCAGATCAGCGCGGAGACCACAAAGATCACAGGGGTGCTCAGCTGAGCAAGCCAGGCAACAATAATACCCGTCCAGCCCACATCTGCGGTGATGGAGGTAGAGAGGATGCCGGCAGTGCCCACCTTGAAGGCAGCAGCCAGACCGATCAGCGCGGCAGACAGAAATACCGTCCACAAAACGATCCGGTTGGTCTTCATGCCTGCGTACTGGGCGGTTTTGATGCTGTCGCCCACCACGGAGATCTCATAGCCCTGCTTGGTATATTTCAGATATACAAACATGGCAGCGCCGATGAGGAAGGTGAGGATCACGCAGATGTTCAGCTCAAATCTGCCGCCCATAGGGATGCTGGGGAATTTTACAATGTCGGCAAAGCTGGCAAACACCGGCCGGACGGATTCCGGATCCAGAAAGAAATTCCAGTCCGCCTTTTCTTCTCCCAAAAACACGAGAAAATACAGGGCAACATAATTAAGCATCAAGGTCAGTAAGGTCTCATTCGTTCCGAATTTTACCTTCAACGCCGCAGCGATCAGGCCGTAAAGGCCTGAGACGATCATAGCAGCCAGGCACATGGCGATCAGCGCCAGAGGACCGGGCAGCACAGGACCAAGCTTGAACGCCACAAAGGCGGCGGTGATCGCGCCCATGATGAACTGACCCTCACCGCCGATGTTCCAGAAACGCATCTTAAACGCCAGAGAAAGGGCGACGGAAGTCAGCACCAGGGGCACAAAATCCTTTAAGTAGTTGATATAGGTCTTGTAGGCGATCTTGTTTCCCACAGTGCCCATGGTAAACATACGGGTATAGTAGGCGACAGGGTCGACCCCCATGGCCATCAGCAGCGCCGCGCCCAGAAGCAGGGCAAGCAGCACCGCGCCCACATACAGACAGCATTTTTGCCAGAGGGGACAATTCTCCCGTTTCATAAAATGGATCTTCACGAATCAGCCTCCTCCTTCCCGTTTTCCTCGCCGAACAGGCTATCCTTGGCAATACCGGCAGGCTTGTCCTCATACTTGTTGGTAAGGTCCAGAGCGCCGGTCATCATCAGACCCAGCTCTTCCTTGGTGGTCTTGTGAGCATGGACCACGCCCATGACCTTGCCGTGGCACAGGACCATGATCTTGTCGCACAGCTCCAGCATCACGTCCATATCCTCGCCCACAAACAAAATGCCCACCCCGGCTTCCTTCTGCCGGTTGAGGATATTGTAAATGGTGTAGGAGGAGTTGATATCCAGACCCCGTACCGGGTAGGCGGTAACGATCACGTTGGGACCAGCCTTGATCTCCCGGCCCAGCAGCACCTTCTGCACATTGCCGCCGGAGAGACGGCGAACAGGGGTCTCTGTGGAAGGTGTCACCACCTCCAGCTCCCGGATCACCTGCTCCGCATCGGCGCGGCCAAGCTTCCGGTTGACAAAGGGGCCCTTGGTGTCGGCATAATTTTTCAGGATCATATTGTCCGTAATGGAGAGCGACGGAGCAAGACCCATGCCCAGTCGGTCTTCCGGGATAAAGGACATGGAAATGCCTTTTTCCAGAATGGCTTTCGGGGAAAGACCCACGATGTTATCACCCTTGTGGATCATCTGTCCCTTTTCAATGGGCCGCAGACCGGCGATGGCTTCACACAGCTCCTTCTGTCCGCAGCCGGCAATGCCGGCAACGCCCAGGATCTCGCCGCCGCGGATATAGAAATTCACGCCGTCAATGGCAACCGCCCCCTCGTCGCTGCGGATGGTCACATCCCGCAGTTCCAGCAAAGGCCGGGTCTTCTCAATAACAGGCCGATCGATATTTAGATCGATCTTTCTTCCCACCATCCACTCGGTCAGCGCCTGCTCGTTGGTCTCAGCAGTGTTGACGGTGGTAATGTACTCGCCTTTGCGCAGGATCGCCACCCGATCGGAGATCTCCATCACCTCGTTTAGCTTGTGGGTGATGATGATAATGGCATGTCCCTCTTCCTTCATTTTCCGCAAAACGTCAAAGAGCTTCCGGATCTCCTGGACTGTCAGAACGGCGGTGGGCTCGTCCAGAATAATGGTCTTTGCGCCGTAGGACAGCACCTTGATGATCTCCAGGGTCTGCTTCTCGGAAACGGACATGTTGTATACCTTTTTCCCGGGGTCGATCTCAAAGCCAAAACGGCTGGCAATTTCCTGGATCTGAGCGTACCGGTCCTTTTTCAGCAGAAAGCCGGCCTTTTCCTTGCCCATCCAGATATTGTCCGCCGCGCTGAACACATCCACCAGCTTAAAATGCTGATGGACCATGCCGATACCCAGCCGCTTGGAATCCTCGGGAGAACGGATGGTCACTTCCTGGCCGTCCACCAGGATCGTGCCGCTGTCCGGGGCATAGATACCGGAGAGCATATTCATTAATGTCGTCTTACCGCTGCCGTTTTCGCCCAGCAACGCCAAAATCTCGCCGGGCTTTACATTCAGCTGCACATTGTTATTGGCCACCACGCTGCCGAAGGTCTTGGTGATCCCTCGCATCTCGATGGCATAGGACTGACTCATGGAGATCTCCTCCTCTTATAAATTCAAAAGCACAAAGCAGCCTGTCCCAGGGAACATGCTCCGTTCTGCCTTTGGATACAGTAACCGGGTCGGCCGGTTGGGGCCGACCCGGTAGGATTATCGGGAAAGGGAATTAAACTTCCTTAACACCTGCTACCAGATAGTTCATAGTGCCGGTGATCACGCCGTCTTCCACAGAAGCGCCGCCAGCAGCAACGATCTCGTTGCCAGCGTTGTCCATAAGGGCAGCGTCGGTCTTTTCAACATTAACAGTGCCGTCCTCAGCGACAGTGATGTTCAGCTTCACGCCGGAGAACACATCCCATTCACCGTTCACCATCATAGCCTTAACGGTCTCGATGGCCTTGTCAGTGCCCTTAGCGCAGTTCTCGGACAGGGGGGATACGTCCACGAAGCCTTCCTTCAGGCCGCCGTAGTAAGCGCTGCCGCCCATCTTGGTGACGAAATCAGCAGCCTTCTCGCACTCCATAGCTGCCTTCATGGCAGTACGGTAGTAAACATTCCAGTTCCAGATAGCAGCAGTCAGGTGTGCCTTGGGAGCATCCTTGGTCATGTCGGAGTTGTAGCCGCAACCGAAGACGTTGGCGTTCTGCGCAGCGATCTGGGGCTGTGCGGAGTCACAGTGCTGGGAGATCACGCCGCAGCCGAAGTTCTGGATCAGCTCTTCTGCGAACGCCTTCTCGTTGACTTCATCAGCCCATGCGCCCAGTCTCTTAACATTGATGACAGCATCGGGGTTAACAGCCAGAACGCCCAAAGCGAAGCCGTTGATACCGGAAGCGGTCTCAGCGTAATCGGTGGTGTAAGCAGCAACATAGCCAATGTCGTTATTCTTGGTCTCCAGGCTCTTCAGACCTGCAGCGATACCTGCCAGGTAACGTGCCTGATAAGCGCGGCCAAAGTAGTTGTTGAAGTTGGTCTCATTGGACTTGTAGCCGGTGCCGTGGGAGAAGATCACATCGGGATAGTTCTTGGCAGCCTCTTCCATGGCGTCGATATAGCCGAAGGAGATGCCGAAGATGATATCCACATCGTTACCCACCAGGGTGTCGACTGCGTTGAGAACCTGCTCCTTGTCCTCGGGGACTTCGTCCACGATGAACAGGTCCTTCTCGGGATCCAGACCCAGCTCCTTCATAGCGGTGGTGATACCGTTATGGTGAGCATAGGTGTAGCCGGCAGTATCGTTCTTGCTGTTGATGTAGATCGCGCCGACCTTCAGAGTCGCAGCAGCGTCATCGCCGCTGTTGTCCTCGACGGGTGCGCAGGCGGCCAGACCCAGGATCATGACCGCAGCCAGGAGCAGTGCAAGGATCTTTTTCATTGTTTTTCCTCCTAAAAGAAAAATAAATTTACGGAAAGGCATTCGACAAAAATCCTCCCCATTTTCATTATCAAACATACCACGATTGGAAAGCAATGTCAAGCATACTGCCCCATTTTTCAACAAAAATCCCGCGGCTCTGCAGCCGCGGGATAAGCAAATGTTCAGATGGTTTCCATATAACGTCGGATCGCTTCAAAGGACTCATCGCTGATGGCATGCTCTAACCGGCAGGCGTCCTCGGATGCCACCTGGGGATCGACCCCCAGTCTGGTCAAAAGGGCGGTCAGCAGGGTGTGCCGCTGATAGATCTTCTCTGCCACCGCAAGGCCGGATTCGGTGAGGAGGATCAGTCCGTCCTTGCCCACCTGAATATAGCCGCCTTTTTTCAGAAGGCCCATGGCGCGGCTGACGCTGGGCTTGGAGTAGCCCATGTGCTCGCTGATATCCACAGAACGGACCTGTCCGTTTTTCTGCAGCAGCACATGGATCGTCTCCAGATACATCTCTCCGGATTCATGGATGGACATAAGTTATGCCCTCCTTTATCAGCTTAAGATCTGGGTGAGCATGGTGTCCACCATGCTGAGCATCCGGGGCAGGTGGAACGGACCCTTGTAGGTCGAGCCCTTGCAGGCAGGCTCTGTGGGCTTGCCGTCCCGGCGGAGATACCCGTACCATTCGCCGTACTCCGGATCGGACAGGAATTCCTTACAGTAGTCCATAGTCTTGCAGAACCAATCCAGATATTCTTCCTTGCCGGTATCCTTGTAGAGCATCAGTGACGCAATGCCGATCTCATTGTGAGGCCACCACAGCTTCATATCATGCTCATAAGCCTCGGGAGGCATACCCAGCGCATCAATAAAGTACAAAAGTCCGCCGTATTCTTTATCCCAGCCGGCGTTGATGGCCCAGCCGAAGATCTCCTCCGCCTTTTCCACCAGCTCTTTATCTCCGGTGCGGCGGGCATGGTCCAGCAAGAACCACACAGCCTCGATATCGTGACCGGGGTTAACGATCCGCCCCTCGGTAATATCCAGCCGCGCCTCGCCGTTGGGACCCACATTCTCCAGCACGCACTTCAGTTCCGGATGGACATGGTAGCTGAGGATATCCTCCACGCATTCCTTTGCCCGGGCTTCGTAAATTTCCCGCTGATCCGGATCGACCCGAAGCAGGATATTGGTCACATTCAGAAGGATCCTTGGAACGCCGAAGCCTCTGCCGGTGCGGGTCTCGGGGATCGTTTTAGGACCGATTCCGGTGGGGTCTTCCATGCCGCGGCTGAGATTCCAGTACATCTGATAGCCCCGGCGGGCGCGCTCTAAATGCTCGGTCTTGCCGGTAATGCCGTAATATTCGGCATTGGCCATGGTGTAGAAAGCCTCGGAGAAGTAGTAACGGCGTTGACGCAAAGGCTTTCCGTCACCGGTAACGGTAAAATACATTCTGCCCCCGGCGCTGTGGTTGATACAATGCTCCTCTAAGAAATCCAGACAGCTTTTGCTGGCCTCCAGCCACTCGGGGCGAGCGCCGTAGAGATGGCACAGCCATGCAAAGGTCCAGCCGCAGCGGCCCTGCATCCACACGCTCTTGTCCGTAGAAAACACCTTTCCCTGCCGGTCCAGGCAGGTATAAACACCGCCATTGACGGAATCCATGCCGTTTTTCAGCCAGAAGTTGACACAGCGGTCCAGCTCATCCCGGATCCAGTCCTGTATCTGCGCAAGTTTCTCCGGATTCATAAAAAATCCTCCTTTTACACCTCTTGGGCTTCTTCCCGTTCCACCACATCATCACCGTTTACGTGATCGATAAGGCCTTGGAAGGGTTTCTTCATAACTGTGGAATTGACCAGCAACGCAATGCTGTAATACACCGCCACAAACAAGGGCATCAGATCCGCAAAGGTAACGATCCGGAAGGCAGCCAGTAACGCCGGTGCCCAGGTCAGTATGCCTACCACGATAGCGTGGAAAGGATTGGTTGCAAACAGCAATACCGTGTTGCGGAAAAGCTGACCTGTGGTGCAATCGAACTGGGAATGGAAGATCGTGGTCAAGCTGTGCAGCAGCAAGCTGAAAACCAAGCCTGCGCAGGGAACGCCCCAGTGAACAAAAATCCCCAGCTCCTGATTTTCAAAGCTGATCCACATGGTATAAAACAGCAGCAAATCAATAACAAAAAAAGCAACCCACACCAATGTGATTCGCCAGAAGCCGGTGGCAAAGCCTTTGAAAAACAGCTTGAAGCAGTTTCTGCCGTCCTCCGGGTCCCGGAGGGTCCGGACGGCGTAGTACAAACCGGACTGGGCCGCGCCGATGGTTACGATGGGGATACAGCACAGCAAAAAAAGCAAATTCAGCAGGACCAAATCGGCAATAAAGCTCATGACCTGACCAAACTTGGATTCATAACTAAAAAGATTTCTCATGCCAAAACTCCTTATATTCACTTTCTTTAAGTTTATACCAAAAACTGCCGGAAAGCAAGTATATTCACAAATTGTTCTCAAAAACACCTATTTGCAGTGGTATAATCAGGAAAACACCCCTTGCGCCCAATGCGCCCCTATGATACAATAGCGGCAGAACAACAAAGGAAGTGATTCTATGGCCGACATTACCGGCGGCTTTAAAAAACTGAAAGAAGACCTCTCCCGGATGACCTTTAAAGAAAAGGTGAATCACCTGTGGACATACTATAAAAGCACCCTGCTTATCGCAGTCATTGCCATTGCGGTGCTGTCCGTTGTGTTCACCAGCATTATCAATGCCAATTCTGACATCATTGTCTCCGGCGTTGCCGTGAATGTGTACCTGTCCGAGGAGGGCAAGCAGTACTTAGGCGACGACTACTATAACAAAGTATACGACGGCTCCGGACTGGAAAAAGTGGATTTTTCTGAAATGCCCCTGTATGATCTGTCCGACGCAGAGCATGCCCAGGACACTGAGTACGCCATTATGGCTCTGGCAGCGCTGATCTCCGAAGGCGAGCTGGACTATATGATCGTGGACCAGAGCGCCCTTACCTCTTTTATTAAGTACGAGAAAATTCTGCAGGATCTGCGGAATCTGTTCCCCCAGGAGGAGCTGGACAAGCTGGGCAACAAGGTAGCCCATATGCGACAGGAAGAGGACGGCGAGGATATCCCCATCGCCTTTGACATTTCCGATCTTCCCTTTATTCTGGACAACACCCAGCAGGGCGGCAATCCGGAAAAACCCATCTATCTGATCTTCACGCTGAATTCTCCCCGGGAGGATGCCTGCCGGGCCATCTATCAGTACATTCTGGACTGGAAAAAATAATGTAAGCAAAACGCCTGCCTGTCGGCAGGCGTTTTTTATCAAAAAGGACAAAAACCCAAAAACACCATTGACAAAAGGTATATTTAATGCTAGCCTGACCCTGTCAAATAAAATAAACGGAGGTGTTCCTATGAACAGCAACAAGATTTGGGCATACCTTATCCACCTCAGCGACAATATGTGGACCGACATCGTTCGTCCCAACTTCCGCAACGAGCTGGGTAACATGGACGGCAGCTACAGCGAGACCTTAAGATGTGACTACGAAACCTGGCGTCAGGTCATCGATTTCCTGCCTTCTCAAGGCTTCAACACTGTGCTCATTGACGTGGGAGATGCTGTGAAGTATGATTCTCACCCCGAGATCTCTCTGCCCAACGCCTGGAGCAAGGACAAGCTGAGAGAAGAGCTTGCTCACATGCGTTCCATCGGTCTGACTCCGATTCCCAAACTGAATTTCTCTACCTGCCACGACGCATGGCTGGGCGAGTACTCCCGGATCGTCTCCACCCCCAAGTACTATCAGGTCTGCGAGGATCTGATCAAAGAAGTAGCTGAGCTGTTCGACTACCCTGAGCTGTTCCATCTGGGCATGGACGAGGAGAACGCCGATATGCAGAAGAGCTTCCGCTACTGCTGCATTCGTCAGCACGATCTGTGGTGGCATGACCTGTATTTCTACTTTGATGTCTGCGCCAAGGTGGGTGCCCGTCCCTGGGTATGGGCCGACGGCGTTTGGACATACTTTGAAAAGCAGGAAGAGTACTTAAAGATGATGCCCAAGTCTGCCCTGCAGTCCAACTGGTGGTATCAAAACCTGGCATACGACAAAAATGGCGGCGTTCCCGACTTCCGCTATGCCGCATATCTGACTCTGGACGAGCACGGCTACGACCAGGTTCCCACAGCATCTGTCTGCTGGGGCCGCGCGGGCAATGCTGAGCAGACCATGGAGCTGTGCAAGAACCGCTGTGACGACTCCCGCATCGCCGGTTACATGACCGCTCCCTGGAGAATGACCTACAAGAAGGAGCTGTACGGCTTGATGTATGACGCCGTCTGCTTCTACGAGGGCAAAAAGCACATCTACCCCGAATATTGCAAATAATAAAATACAACCGCCCGGACTTTGGGCAACGCTCCATAAGGAAGTAATGCCCGAAAAGGGCGTGTATTTCCACCATTCGGCGTTAAAAATCCTCGAAATACAACAAGTATTTCTGCGGTTTTTGCCTTGAATGGAAGAAATCTCCACCCTTTTCGGGTGCGTTGCAGTTTTGAAGTGGTAACTTTTTTGATTAACAAATAACAAAATCTCCGGAATGCTGACGCATTTCGGAGATTTTTTATGCAGTTAAGCGAGAAAGGGACCGTTCAAAACCAATACTTCCTTACGGAGT
>JAZNZT010000057.1:0-3748 GCA_045595075.1 Faecousia sp. | reverse complement strand
CTCCGGGCGCAGTTTGTTATTTACATTCCCTTATCCCGGCGGAAACAAACACCCTACGGGACTTGGTAGCTTCATTATGCATGGTGCGCTCAAAGCTTTGCGCACGCACGGTCTCCACTCAGATCACACCCGAGCCCGGCTCGTGGACCTTCCGGGGCGGATGGGCGCCTAATTAGGCAGCCAGAGCAACAGTTCTGTTGTCAGTTAATTTTAAAAGTTACCCGTTTTATCGTGGTCAGGCGCCACGACCCGCTATTCCAGCCTCACTACCCCCGTCGAAACCAGTACGGCCCCATATGGGAGGTGGGATGGCTGGCATCCCACCTGTATTTTTAGAATCTTCCGTAAGGGTCAGGAAGCTTGTTGGGCTCCGGATAGGTTTCACCGTGGGTGTCCACAGTGATAGAAGCGATCTTTTGATCCTCCAGAGGACGGTCCTGATAGTTTGTCTTTGTTGCGGCAATGGCATCCACGACCTCCAGACCGGAAGTCACTTTGCCAAAGGCAGCGTACTGACCGTCTAAGTGCTTTGCATCCTCGTGCATGATAAAGAACTGGCTGCCTGCGGAGTTGGGAGATTGGCTTCTTGCCATGCTCAGAACGCCACGCTTATGACGCAGCTCGTTTTTAAAGCCGTTGTAGAAAAATTCGCCCTTGATGCAGTAGCCCGGACCGCCCATGCCGGTGCCGTCGGGGCAGCCTCCCTGGATCATAAAGCCGGGGATAACTCTATGGAAGATCAGACCGTCATAATAATTATGATTTGCCAGATCGATGAAGTTATACACGCTCTGGGGCGCGATCTCGGGATACAATTCGCCCTCTATAATACTTCCATTTTCCATAGTGATCTTAAAAGTAGGATTCATGTTAATATCTCTCCTTCATTGCGCGGTCGATCTGACGCTTTGCGTCTTTCTCCGCTGCAGATTGTCTTTTATCATACAGTTTTTTGCCCTTGCACAGACCCACATTGATCTTGACCCGGCTGCCTTTAAAATAAACGGACAGAGGGATCAGAGAATATCCATCCTGTTTTACTTTGCCTAGAAGGCGCATGATCTCCCGCCTGTGCATTAGAAGACGACGGGGTCTCCGGGGGTCAGGATTGAACCGATTACCGTGATCGTAAGGGGAGATATGCATCTGGTTGAGAAGCAGTTCGCCGTTCTTGATTCCACACCATGCGTCCTTTAAATTTAAAGTGCCCTGACGGATGGATTTTACCTCAGTACCGCATAGCTCGATGCCGGCTTCCATTTCTTCTTCTACAAAATATTCGTGGTATGCCTCCCGGTTTCGGGCCATGACTTTAATGCCTTGCTTTTCCAGATGTATCACCTCCTGCGATCCAGTCAGTATTATAGCATAATTGTCAAGCTAATTAAAAAGAAATTCCTCTAATTCTGTAGTAGTATGGAATGTATAATCACAAAGCTGGGTCATTTCCTGCATCAGTTCTGGATAATCAGTCTTACTCCATGCGGCAAAGGCTGTTTTTACTCCAAGAGGATTTGCCATAACCCAGGCAAGTTTTACATCATCTACCATTAAAAGTTGATCAGCAGTCAGATCATACCGACGCATAATGTCTTCGAGAGGGAAGGGGTTGGGCTTTCGCCGATGTTCCGGCAAATCCCACCCGTAGATGGCATCGGGCTGAATTCCAATATGAACATTATAATCCCGGGTAATATTTTCAATGCTGGAATGGGACACAACACATACAAGTCCGCCCATAGCTTTTTGACGATGGATGATTTCTTTTATTCCCGGATAGGGCTCGGGTATGTGGGTGCGGATATAATCCATCCAACCAAGATGCTCCGCAGCAAGCTCTTCATCGGAAAACTGAAAACGCTGGCGGCACATTTCCGCAAAACCCAGATCGTGGCAATCCTTTACAAATTCCTGTAAGGTCATGGATTGACCCGGGCGGAATTGACTGAGTATATAACAAAAATAGGGATAACCTATGGTCTTTTCACTTTGGACAACGGTATCGTCATGATCCAGGACCAGACAGGGATACTTTAACATATATTCCCTCCTTTTTTCTTTTTAGAACATTATATCAAAGCCGGATGCCACAGGCAACTATAAAATTCCACTTGCTTATATCGAACAGATGTTCTATAATAACAGCAAGAGGTGATTATAATGCAGCAGGTATTACATCCTGTGGATGTCATCGCAATGCACAGTGCTGACGGCAAAATAAGGCCAATTCGTTTTCGTATTGAGAATGAACAGCAGGAGTGTTTGCGGGTGGATATTGATGAGGTCATCAAAACGACCGAGATTGGATATGTAGGCGCAGAGGCGACCATTTTTCTTTGCAGGGTCAGAGTGGGATGCAGGAATGGAATTTTGGAATTAAAATATAAATTCCGCAACCATAGTTGGTATTTACTTGAATGAATAAAAAAGGTATACTTGTATTATCAATTGCAGGGAAGTGAAAAAATGGCTGTTGTAAAATTTTATCGCGGAGACCCCAATGCCCCAAAGACGACCCAGGGAGCGCATTTAGGCGCGAATGCTATTATTACGTGGAATGGTAAGCTGCTTTTAGAAAAGCGAAGAGATTGTGACATCTGGGGACTGGTAGGCGGCGGCGTCAAAAATTATGAGACGGAGCTGCAGGCAATTACCCGGGAAATATATGAAGAGCTTGGTCTGAGGATTCCCAAGGAGCAATTCCGAAAACTTGCGGTATACGGAGAGCCGGGCAGGATCGCGGCCTATCAGGACGGCAGTATTTGGCGCATGGTGATCGTGGTATTCGGTCTGAAATTGGATAAAGAACCGGAGCTGAAGATCAGCAGTGAATCCAGGGAATTGCGGTTTTTCTCCAAAGAGGAATTAAAAAATATACAGATTGTTGTGACCCACAGCGATATTGTGGAGGAATTGTTTCTTAATAAGTAACAGCGATTTTTGAAAAATATTTAAATTATGAAAAAATACTTGTATATTCATAAATTCTGTGATAATATACATTTTGACGGTGCAGTATCCTAGTCAAGGGGACCGATTCCCAGGTAGGGCCTAAAAATCCTATGAAGGGCATATCGATGAAGTCCCTGGTGCCTGCTTTTTACGCCCAGTTTAGGGTGGGTGCTGGGGGTTAAGGATCTCGGGCGCGCTCCAATGGCATGGAGCATACGACCCGGCTTCCGCGGAGACCCGGTATTGTGCGACGAAGTTGAGAACTCCAGTATTGGAAGCCTCTTCGCGCACGAGCTGGGTATGAACCTGCAAGGCGGTGCGCAGAATCGCGTGCTGCGTGCAGTGTAGCCTGCCTTGAGTGAGTATGCGGGGAAAGGGGACCGTGCAGTCTGCTGTCGTGGCCAGACGGTGGCTGTTATTGCTCCTGGAAACCATCCTTGCAAAAGAGGCTAAGAATCGGATCGCTTTGCGGTGGAAAACACCTAGGCTGTCGTAATTGGGCAGGCAGGGGATTACAGTACGGACTTAGTGGCAATCGGGTACTCATTTTGGTAACACTTGAGCGGACGGATCAAACGGAAACGGCCTGTGCGGCAACGGCAGGTTCTGTCCGGTGAAAAACAACCCGACCTATGCCGTAAGATTTATCCTGCCTGCTGCCGTTTTATCAAAAATAATCGAAAAAGGGGATAATCGCTGTGTCTAAAGGCGACCCAAGCTCACAGAAAAAAGAACGAAACAAGACGATCCGGTGGGTCGTCACCATTTTCTTTGTAACAATTGTTATCTCCGGAAT
>JAZNZT010000056.1:0-41166 GCA_045595075.1 Faecousia sp. | reverse complement strand
TACTTCTCCAGCTTCTCGATCTCGCCCTGGTGCTTGATGACTTCCTTCTTGGGCAGCATTGCGAAAGTGCCGTCCTCTTCCATCTTGCGCAGCTGAGCCAGACGGTCGATACGGGTACGCATGGTGCGGAAGTTGGTCAGCATGCCGCCCAGCCAGCGGGCATTGACATAGTAACCGCCGCAGCGGGCAGCCTCTTCCTTGATGGCATCCTGTGCCTGCTTCTTGGTGCCGACAAACAGGATGTTGCCGCCATTGGCGGAGATCTCACGGACGAAGTTGTAGGCCTCTTCCAGCTTCTTCACAGTCTTCTGCAGGTCGATAATGTAGATACCGTTGCGCTCTGTGTAGATGTAGGTGGCCATTTTGGGGTTCCAGCGACGGGTCTGGTGACCGAAGTGTACGCCGGCCTCCAACAGTTGTTTCATAGATACTACGGACATGTTTGCTTTCTCCTTTTGTTTTTCCTCCACCCCGTTCATCTCGCACTGCCCGCCCCTTTCGAGGCACTTGGGGGTACGATCACCGGGTGTGTGGTGTAGATTACTATGGGCGATATTTGCCCATGCTGAGCTATTATACAAAAGCCAAACGCATTTTGCAAGTATTTTTTCCAAATTTTTTCAAAAATATTCAGCCGGTCAAAACAGGAATCCCGGACGGGGTCTAAGCACACGACATTCCTCCGGCTTGATATCCACCAGAACGATATCCGGTCCCATTCTTTTAATGCAGTGCCAGGGGATCACATAGTCGTCCCGTCTGCCCCACAAACCGAAGAACCGGCAGGGCCCGGGTACAATAATCGCCACGATGTTTCCCTCGGGCAGCTCTATTTTTGCGTCGGCGATATAACCCAACCGCCGTCCGTCGCATACGCAGATGACCTCCTTGCAGTGCAGGTCCGTAAATTTAGCAGACACGCCTACCCCTCCCAATCCTTTTTTTAAGCTTACGCTGTGTAAAGGAGAAGTATGATAAAAAGAGGACGCTTCTGCGTCCTCATTATTATACATATTCAGGAAATCCGTTCTGCCGGTCATAGAGCAAAAGCAGACTGCCGTTTTTCACAGAAACAGAGGCTTTCTGCCCTATGAAGTGATTGCTGACACCCAGGGGAAAGCCAGCGGTCAGTGTGCTGTTCTCCACACTATATTTAAGGCCGGTCAGGGTCACACCGGTGGCATCCGCGCCTATGCAGAACGCAGACAGTACGCCCTGGGCTGATTCAGGAAACCCAACCGCTGCATTTTTTACCACTGTGGCAATATACCGGGTACCCACAAGATACCCTGTCGCGCCCCGATCAGCCAAAAACTGCAGCGTCTGAAAATTGGCAACAGTATGGTCAAGCCTTTCCCCATCCAGACTGCCGTAGAGCAGAAACCGGCGAAACCCCAGCTCCAGTCCCCGACGGACTGCCAGCATTGCATCGGTATCGTCCTTTTCTACCGGAAATTTCTCAGCCTTCTCCGGCACATAGCCAAGGGAATCAAAATCCCCCAGTACCAGATCCGGTGTCAGCCCCAGATGCTCTACATAGGCAAGACCGCCGTCAGCAGCCAGGATATAATCCTCTTTTTCAATAGGCTCGGCAAGGCCATCAAAGCCGCCGGCGCAAAAGATCACGCAGCTTTTCACCGCCCTGCGCCTCCTTTTATACTGTGGTCAAAACCTTTTTGCTCCAAACAAGTCCCCTGGGATAGAAAAATCTCAATTTTTCGTCAGCCACCCGGATATCCACCGTCTGGGCAGTCCGCAGTTCCCCGTCCAGATTGATGCTGGTCGGCTTATCACAGAGGATCTTTACCCGGTCTGTCTTAAAGTACCGGACCAGCTCGGGGAGCTGGGCATATTTGCCGTTCTTATATTTACCCACCACCTGGGCAACCTTCAACCGGGAAACCTTCGTTACCACCAGCACATCCAGCATACCGTCGCTGGGGTCTGCCTGGGGAACGGGATTGAAACCGCCGCCATAGTATCTGCCGTTGCATGCACAGATCATGGTCTGCTCTCCATCGATCCGCTCCCCATTTATTTCCACAACATAATGCTCGGAAATCCCCCGGATCACATTGACCACTGTGGACAGAGCATAGGCGCGGAAACCGCTGAGCAAAGGCAGCCGCTTATAATTGGCAACATCTGTGCCGATCCGGGCATCCAGGCCTACGGAGCAGATGTTCAGGCTGTAATCCTCATTGCATTTAATAAGATCAAAGGTCGTCTCTTCCGCATCCATAAGATGCTCTAAGTCCCGGAAAGCTTCCGGCTCATCAAAGAGCTTGACAAAGTCATTGCCGCTGCCGCCGGAGAACACAGTTACCGCCACATTGGAGAATCCTGCCGCGCCGCTGACCACCTCGTTCAGCGTGCCGTCACCGCCGCAGGCATAGATTCGATACTCCTCGCCGGTGACTGCAGCCTCCCGGGCAATGCGACAGCAATCCCCGGGGGCAGCAGATACTTCGATCCGGTAATCTACGCCCTTTTCCCCGCAGATCTTTTCGATCTGCTGGCTGTACTGCTGGGTGCGGTCACGGCTGCCTGCCGCGGGATTGATAATAAACAGATGCTTCATTATATCATTTCTTTCTTCTGGAATGATCGGTGAACATATAATAGTCGCACTTAATTTTTCCGTTGTAGAATTTCCGCTTTTTGTCTGCTCGGCGTCCGAACCAATGCTCAAATTCCGGCTCGGAGGTGATCACAAATTTTTTCCAGCCGTCGGCAAACTTCAGATGCCGCCCTAAAGCGCTGTACAGCCGTTGGGCGCTCTGCTGCTCCATCATCCGCTCGCCGTAAGGAGGATTACACACCAGGATCCCCTCGTCACAGGGCAGACTCATTTTTGTTGCGTCACCGTCCTTGAAGGTCACGCAGTCTGCCACTCCGGCCTTCCGGGCATTGGCAAAGCTCAAGGACACGCAAGCGGGATCACTGTCCGAACCGACAATGCGATAATTGCCCTTGAATTCCTTATCCCTCGCCTCGTCCTTTGCCTGCTGCCACAGCTGCTCCGGCACCCAGGGATATTCTTGCGCTGCAAACTGCCGATTCATGCCCGGCGCCCGGTTTTTGGCGATCAGCGCCGCTTCAATAGGAATCGTACCTGAGCCGCAGAAGGGATCCCAAAAATACTCTCTGCCCCGATACCGGGTCAGCTGGATCATGCCTGCCGCCAGGGTCTCATGCAAGGGCGCGTCGTTGCCCACCGCCCGGTAGCCACGCTTGTGCAGTCCCGGTCCGGAGGTATCCAGGGACAATGTCACCTGGTCGTTCAAGATCGTAAAGTGCAACTGGAACTTCACACCCGTCTCCGGCAGCCACTGAATGCCGTATTTTTCACCCAGTCGCTTGGATGCAGCTTTTTTAATGATCGCCTGGCAGTCGGAAACGCTCATCAGCTGACTGTTCAGACAGTGTCCTTTTACCGGAAACTGGCCGTCCTTGGGGATAAAGTCCTCCAGATTGGTGTGATAGACCCCCTGGAACAGCTCCTCAAAGGACTTTGCCTGGAACTGAGCCAGCACGATCATCACCCGTTCCCCGGTGCGCAAGGCGATATTTGCCCTTGCCATAGCATCCAAGCCGCCGGTAAAGAGGACTCTGCGGTCCTCCACCCGGACATTTTCCATATTCAATCTTCTTAATTCATCGCCTGCCAGTCCTTCCAGACCGAACAGGCAGGGTACAGCAAATGTCAATTCTGTCATTTAACACCTCAGGGAATGATTTTATTCTTTTTCAGATACCGCTCTTCCTCGGAAAAAACGCAGCCGCAGTATTTTTGCATGTAAAAGCCCAGCTGGCTTGCCCGCTCCTGTGCTTCCTTAAAATAGGGACGGAAATCCCGGTAGAGAAATTCCACGCCATATTCCGCCGCAGCCCGTTCTGCGGTTTCCCGCATCAAGTCATGATTCTGATAGGGGCTGATAAACAGTGACGAGGTAAAACTGTCAAAGCCAAGCTCCTTTGCCTGCCGGGCAGTTTCAAAAAGCCGCATCTCGTAGCACTTACCGCACCGATTGGCAATATCCTCTGCCACCGCCCGGACAAAGGGCCGCAGGGCATAGTCATTTTTTTCGATCAGCGGCAATTCGATGACTCCGGCATACTCCCGCAGACAGTTCCTACGTTCCCGGTATTCGGTAAATGGGTGGATGTTGGGGTTGTACCAAAAGCCGGCAACCTCGATATTGTCCCCCCGTAGGACCTCAATCGGCCGGTTGGCGCAGGGGGCGCAGCAAATATGCATCAGGGTCTTCATAGGATTCTCCTAATTTCCAGTATTTGATTTATTATAACATTATTGGGTGTCCATTGCAAGGCAGAAAGATTTATCTTCCTTCTCCGATTTCCCCATGTTTCTTGTCCCAAATGTGCTATTGTTTACCCAAAGACCCTTGACCTCTCCCCCTTTGGTGGGTTAATATAGAGAAAAAGGAGGGGTGGATATGGACGATCTTACATATATGGACGAAGCCCTTGCCCTTGCCCGGGAGGCGGCGGCTGAGGGCGAAGTGCCGGTAGGCTGCGTCATTGTCCGTTCCGGGCAGATCGTAGGCCGGGGCAGAAACCGGCGGGAGACCGACAAAAACGCTCTTGCCCACGCGGAGCTCGAAGCCATTAACGATGCCTGCCGGAATCTGGGCGGCTGGCGGCTTTGGGACTGCGACCTTTATGTAACCTTAGAGCCGTGCCCCATGTGCGCCGGCGCCATCGTCAATGCCCGGATCCCCCGGGTCGTCTACGGCGCGTCAGACAGCAAATGCGGTGCCTGCGGCTCTGTGTGCAACCTGTTTTCCATGGAATTTAACCACCACCCCCAGGTGGAGACCGGAATCCGGGAGGAAGAATGCGGTAAGCTTCTCACAGAATTTTTTCAGAATCTTCGGGTAGAGCTGCGTACCCGTCCAAAATGGCGAAAGCCTCAATAAAGAAACAGAACATGCGGTGCAATGCATCGCATGTTCTTATTTTAGGAAGGAGGACACTATGGATCTTCAGCGGCGAACTCAGCGTTTTTGCGGAGCGGTTTTGGTATGCGCTATTTTGTTCCGCCTGCTCAGCGGCGGCCTGTTGGGAAAAATGGTCAAAGCCCTGTCCTCTCCGGAAGTGGTTTCCTTCCTTTTGTATCTGGAGACCGGAAGAGTATTCCGTCCTGTCCAAACTCCGGAGCCGCCTCCCACCACAATACCCTCCGCGCCTACAGAACCTTCCACCGCTCCCACAGAGCCATCCTTACCCTCGGAACTGCCTGTTTTCTCCCCTATCGATGCGGCGCTTGTGGATATGAACAACGCCTGCGGCTATGAACCGGATATGGAGGCCTTACTGCAAAAGCCCCTTATCTGGGATCTGACCGCAGACGCCCCTACGGTGCTGATCCTCCATTCCCACGCCACAGAGAGCTACATCCCCACGGAGGATTATGCCGAGTCCTCTCCTTACCGGACGCTGGACACCGGCTACAATGTGGTCTCCATCGGAGAGAGGATCGCTGAGGAATTGGAGCAGGGGGGCATCCGGGTGATCCATGATAAGACACTCCACGATCACCCCTCCTATTCCGATGCTTATAACAACTCCCGAAAAGCCGCCCAGAAGTATCTGGAGCAATATCCCTCTGTTTGTCTGGTGCTGGATATCCACCGGGACGCGGTGGAGGACAAGACCGGAAGCCAATTAGGCTATACCGTAGATGTAAACGGGCAGAAAGCCGCCCAGCTGATGCTGGTAAGCGGCACGGATGCCAGCGGCCTTGCCCATCCGGACTGGCAGGACAATCTGGCGCTGGCGGCAAAGCTTCATGCCCAGCTGGAGAAAAATAACCCGGGGATCTGCCGACCCATCAGCTTTCGCTCCCAACGGTTCAATCAGGATCTGTCCCCCGGAGCGCTGCTGGTAGAGGTAGGCGCTGCGGGAAACACCCGGCAGGAGGCGCATTTTTCCGCGGAGCTTTTGGTACAGGCCATCCTGGACCTTGCTCACGGAACAAAATAAAAGGAGGCGTGCATCCACGCCTCCTTTCAAATTATAACAAATTCCACCAGCCGGGGGCGTGGGCTTCTCCTATGGCTTCCACCAGTTTGGAAAGTCTCCCACAGCCGGCAGCAAAATCCGCCGCATTCCCCGCCCGGGCATAGCTCTGCACCTGAGCAAACAGTCCATCGATCTCGTCCATAGGCGCGTGATCTGCCACCGCAGCCGTCCCCCGCCAATGGCGCTCCCATTCTTTGTAAGCAGCATTCGCCTGGGCGACACCGGATTCCATGTCCCCGGCAAGGGCATCCTCCGCCGCCTGCTCCAGCGTCTGGGCAATTGGCATATGAATACTGTCCATTGCCTCTGCCACCCACAGGCCAAGACCCAGAAAAACAACAAGCAAAAAAACGCCAATCCAGAATCTGCTCATGCTATGCCTCCTTCCGGTAAAAAACCACCCGATCTCCGGCATCCACAGTCAGAAGCCAGGTATCTTTTATTTCTGCATCGTGCTGTTTCAGCACCCTCTGCACCCAGGAAACATCCTTGTTTGCCTTTTGCAGATTTTCGTGCAAGATCTTTCCGTCGGAGACAATGGTTATGGGCAAATACTGCTTCCCCGCTTTGATCCCCGCCTCCCGGGCGCTGGCAGGCCGCTCCTTTGGATAGGGAAATACGGAAAGATTGCCGTTGGTCTCTAAAATCGCAAACTGGACGCTGCCCAGGTCCAGAACATCCTTTTCCCGGAGATGTCCGGTCAGCTCGTCCAATGTCACCCGGGTCCTGCGCAGGTTTTCCTGAATGATTTTTCCGTTATCGATCAAAATTACCGGCTTGCCGCACAGGAGTTTCCGGAACCGGATGCTCCGCAGAGACAGGGTGGATAAGACCAGCTCCATCCCCAGCACAGTGACAATGGGAACAAACCCGGAAAACAAAGGAATGCCGCTATCCTGCATTGGAATAGACGCCAGATTGGCAACCAGCATGGTCACCACAAACTCCGACGCCTCCATCTGTCCGATCTGCCGTTTGCCCATCATCCGGATCACAGCAATCAGCACCAGGTATAAAATGATGGTGCGTATATACGATATAAACAAATCCCGCCACCTCTATGGCTAGGTTTTCCATAGCAGCAGCGGAATATACCTCATATCGCCCAGGAGTCGCCGAGATAAGCAAATCAAAACATCTTGCGCAGCAAGCCTATTGCTCTGGCAGAAAAGCAGCGCCACACCGATGCATCGCTCTTCCCAATGACAGGTCAGCAGGTCTCCTCTGTGTTATATATCTGTGTTTTGACGATCTGCGGCTTCTGGGCTATATGAGCAAAACCGCGGGCGATATGCCCGCGGTTTTACCGAAAAGAGGAGAGGAAAAATGAAAAAGGAATGAAATCAAACTTAGTATCTTCATTTTAAGCACTAAATGTGAATAAAGAAAGCAAGCAAATGTTAAAAATGTATGAAGTTAATAAATATATGAATATCTTTGTACCCGGACAGCCCCGGGATGCGTCTTTACATTTTGGAAGAATCTTGCTACAATATACAAAATACTGATTTTGGAGAACGTCATGCTGGATAAATTGCAGGCGGTGGAACGCCGCTATGAGGAAATATGCGCCCGATCAGAGCAACCGGATTTCTATGCCGATCCCAAAAAGGCGGCGGCATTTTTAAGAGAGAAAAACGACTTGGAGCCGATCATCGAGGCATACCGGGCATACCGGAACGCAGAACGGGACATGGCTGACGCCGAAGAACTGATGGCTGACCCGGAGATGCGGGAGCTGTGCCAGCAGACCTATCAGGATGCCAAGCAGGCGAAAGAAGAACTGTTCCGTCAGCTGCAGATCCTGCTGCTGCCCAAAGATCCCAACGACGAAAAAAGCGTTATTGTGGAGATCCGGGGGGGCGTCGGCGGTGAAGAAAGCGCCCTGTTTGCCCACAGCCTGTTTCGGATGTACTCCATGTATGCCTCCCAGAAGGGCTGGAGCGTGGAGCTGATGAACTATAACGAAACAGAGCTGGGCGGCGTAAAGGAAGCGGACTTCATCATCAATGGCCGTGGCGCTTATTCAAGGCTGAAATACGAATCCGGTGTCCACCGGGTCCAACGCGTTCCGGAGACGGAATCCGGCGGCAGAGTCCACACCTCTACCGCCACCGTGGCGGTGCTTCCGGAGATGGAAGAGGTAGACGTGCAATTAAACCCTGCGGACATCGAAATGCAGGTCTACCGCGCCAGCGGCGCCGGCGGTCAGCATGTCAATAAGACAAGCTCCGCTGTACGGCTGATCCACAAGCCATCCGGCATCGTGGTGGCCTGCCAGGAGGAACGCAGCCAGCTGCAAAACCGGGAAAAATGTATGCGGATGCTTGCCTCCAAGCTCTATGAGATCGAGCAGGAGAAGCTGGACAGTCAAGTCACCGGCATGCGCCGCAGTCAGGTAGGCACCGGCATGCGGAACGAGCGGATCCGCACCTATAACTTCCCCCAGGGTCGTGTGACGGATCATCGAATCGGTCTGACCTTATATAAGATCGATGCAATCATGGACGGCGGCATCGACGAGATCATCGATGCCCTTGCCACCGCCGACCAGGCAGAAAAGCTGAAAAACTCCCAGTGAGGTATTTTATGCAATATATAACCAAATCTCCGGAGGAAACGGAAGCCGTGGCAGCCGCTCTTGCCCAGACCCTCTCCCCCGGGACGGTCATCGCCTACGAAGGCGATTTGGGGGCAGGCAAAACTGCCTTTACCCGGGGTCTTGCCAAGGGTCTTGGCGTTACAGACATCGTCACCAGTCCCACCTACACCATCGTCAATGAATATCTCTCCGGCAAACTGCCCCTGTTTCATTTTGACATGTACCGTCTAACAAATGCCGACGATCTTTGGGACATCGGCTGGGAGGACTATCTGGACCGGGGTGGCATCTGCGCCGTAGAGTGGAGCGAAAATGTGGCGGACGCCATGGAAAACGCCATCCGGATACGGATTAAAAAGCTTGACGAAAACACCCGAAAAATAATGATAGAAGGAGGTCCTGTCTGTGCTGATCTTAGCCTTTGAGACCTCAGCAAAAGCAGGCTCTGTTGCCCTGCTGGAAAATGACCGGCTACTGGGAGAAAGCTACCAGAATACCGGTCTTACCCACAGTCAGACCCTTATGCCCATGGCAGAGGAGCTGATCCGCAGCTGCGGCTACACCCCTCAGGATATCGAAGCTGTGGCGGTGGCGGCAGGCCCGGGCAGCTTTACCGGCATCCGCATCGGCGTAGCCGCCGCAAAAGGCTTTGCCTGGGGCGCAGAACTCCCCTGCTACGGCGTGTCCACCCTGGAATCCATGGCGCTGAATCTGGGCGTTTGGCAAGGCTATGTGCTGCCGGTGATGGACGCCCGACGCAGCCAGGTCTATAACGCTTTGTTCCGGGCAGAGAAGGGCAAGCTGACCCGTTTGACAGAAGACCGGGCAATCTCCCTTGATGATCTTAAAGAAGAAATAAAAAATTTGGAAGAACCGGTTTTTCTTGTTGGAGACGGAAGCATTTTGTGCTATAATACCCTCAAAGAATCTGTGTCGGCTCTTGTCCTGCCCCCGGAACACCGGATGCATCAGCGGGCAGCAGGGGTCGGTCTTGCCGCCTATCAGAAAATAGAGGCCGGAGAATCCGGCGACGGTGCTTCCCTTGCCCCTAACTACTTAAGATTATCCCAGGCTGAGCGGGAACGGCTCGCCTGGGAAAAGAAAGATTAAAGGAGACAGAAAAATGGGTACTGTAACTGTATTGGAGCATCCCCTGATCCAGCACAAGCTGGCAATTCTGCGTAACAAGGAGACCCCTGTTAAGGAGTTCCGGGAGCTGATCAGCGAGATCGCAGGCCTGATGTGCTATGAGGCCACCCGCAACCTGCCCACCAAGGATGTAGATGTCCAGACCCCCGTGGCGGTGGCAAAGTGCAAGATGCTTGCCGGCAAGAAGCTGGCCATCATCCCTATCCTTCGCGCAGGCCTGGGCATGGTGGACTCCATGGTGGACATGATCCCTTCCGCAAAGATCGGTCACATCGGTCTGTACCGTGACCCCGAGACCCATATGCCTGTGGAATATTACTGCAAGCTGCCTGAGGATATCGGCAACCGGCAGGTGTTCGTGGTGGACCCCATGCTGGCTACCGGCGGCAGTGCTGTGGCTGCCATTGACTTCCTGAAGAGTCACGGCTGCAAGAACATCGTGATGATGAACATTATCGGCTGTCCCGAGGGCGTAGAGGCCGTACAGAAAGCCCACCCGGATGTGGATCTGTACCTTGCTGCCATGGACGAAAAGCTCAACGAGCACGCCTACATCGTACCCGGTCTGGGCGACGCCGGCGACCGCATCTTCGGCACAAAGTAAATTTGACACCCCCGGCAGGAAATTCCTGCCGGGGATTTTTAAAAAAAGTTGCAACCTTTCTTTCTTTTTGTTATACTTACAAAAAGAAAGACGGTGAGAAAATGAACGCCAAATCCGACTACATAGCCGTGTTCGATTCCGGTGTGGGCGGCATCAGCGTCCTGCGGGAACTGATAAAACTGCTGCCCAACGAGAATTACTTATATTTCGGCGATTCCGCCAATGCCCCCTACGGTGAAAAGACCACCGAAGAGGTGCGGCAGCTGACCCTTGCCGCCGTGGAAAATCTCATGGAGCAAAACATCAAGGCGTTGGTGGTTGCCTGCAACACCGCCACCTCTGCCGCGATCCATGTTCTCCGGGAACGGTATCCGGACAGCATCATCGTGGGCATCGAGCCCGCTCTGAAGGTCGCCGCCGACCGCTTCCCCGGAAAACGGGTGGGTGTGATGGCGACTCCGGTGACCTTACGGGAAGAAAAATTTCACCATCAGCTGGACCGTTTTCCCCACATGCAGGTGTCCACCATTCCGGTGACCGGACTTGTGGAGCTGATCGAAGCCGGGGGCAGCATGGCAGAAGCAGAGACGCTTCTGCGTCCCCAGCTTTCCCCCTATATCGGCAAGCTGGACGCGGTAGTCCTTGGCTGCACCCATTACCCCTTTGCCGCTGATGCCATTTCCCGGATCCTGGGACCTGACACCGTTCTGTTAGACGGCGGTGCAGGCACTGCCCGGGAGACAAAGCGACGACTGGAGGAAGCCGATCTTCTTTGCGACGGCGCAGGGGAGATCCGCATGGAAAACAGCCTGTCAGACCCGGAAATCTTGCTCCGGTGCATGGAGCTTCTGAAATAAGAGGAGAAGTCTATGGACGATATTTTGGTCATTGGCATCGCCGGCGGCAGCGGCAGCGGAAAAACGACACTGATGAAAAACCTGGTGGCAGGCTTCAGCGATGTGATCACCGTACTCAGCCACGCTAACTACTACAAGCGCCGGGACGACTTAAGCTATGAGGAGCGCTGCCTTGTCAACTATGACGAACCGGCAGCCTTCGATACCAGTCTTATGGTCTATCAGCTGGATCAGCTCCGCCACGGACAGGCCATCGACTGCCCGGTGTATGATTTCACTGTCCACAACCGGAGCAACGAAACGGTGCGGATTGTCCCCAAGCAAGTGATCATTGTAGAGGGCATTCTGATCTTTGCCGACGAAGCCCTCCGGGAGCTGATGGATATTAAGATCTTCGTGGACACCGATGCGGATATCCGCCTGTGCCGCAGGATCAAACGGGATGTAAACAAGCGGGGCAGATCCTTAGAATCTGTGATCACCCAGTATCAGCAGACCGTCAAGCCCATGCACGAAAAATATGTAGAGCCCAGCAAGAAGTTCGCCGATATTGTCGTCCCCGAGGGCGGCAAGAATACGGTGGCGCTGGATATGATCACCGGCTGTATCCGCAGGCACTTAAATAATCTTTAATTAAAAACGAAAGGAAGTTTTTATTATGATCGTATGTCCCTTTAAAGATCTGAAGCGCTACGCTTCTGTCATCCCCGGTCTGGAGGAGGCTATCGAGGCCGCCAACAATCTGACGTCCTATGAGCCTGCCACTGTCCCCCTGTCCGGCTCCAATAAGATCCTTGTTCAGCAAATCACCACCAAACCCTGGGAAGGCGCAAAGCTGGAGGCGCACCGGGAATTCCTGGACATCCAGTACATCATCAAAGGTAAGGAAGTTGTCGGCTGGGCCCCTGTGGACACCCTGACCCCCGCCGACGAGTTCAACACCGCCAAGGATAAGGGTATGTACGCCGGCAAGAACTACCCCATGGAGATCGAAGAAGGCTACTGCTATGTGGTCTATCCCGAGGATGCCCACGCACCCGGCGTTTACCTGGAGGGCGAAGCCCAGCAGGTCACCAAGCTGGTCATTAAGCTGAAGGTATGAGCATTCCTATGAACGCCGTCTGCCTGCAGTGCTATTTGAAAAAGCACATACAGGCGGCCATTGCTTTAGGTGACGACGAATCATCCACCGCCTTTACCCGGGAGCTGATGCAGCAATTTCTGGATGCCCCGGAGGATGTGGACTCGGCGTACTTAGGCGGCAAGGTCCATCCGCTGTATCCCAAATATTTTGGTACTGACCCGGACCATTTCCGGGAGGAAAAAACCCTGTCCAACCGCTTTGTTCTGGAGCGGCTGGAGGATATCCGCCGCCGGGTGGAAGAGACCTCCGATCCGGTCCTTGCCGGTCTGCAGTTTTCTATCCTGGGCAACTATCTGGACTTTTCCGCCCTGGGAAAAAATGTCAGCTTTGAAAAGCTGGACCAGATGCTGAGCGATGCGCTGAAAATGGAGCTGGATATGGCTTGTTATCAGCAACTTCGGCAGGATCTGGAGAAGGGTAAAAAGCTTCTTTACATAACGGACAACGCCGGTGAGATCGGCTTTGACCGGATCTTCGCCGAAGTGCTGCAAAAGACATACCCCCATCTGCAGATCACCTTCTGCGTCCGGGGCGGTCCTATCTCCAATGACGCTACCCGGGAGGATGCTGAGATTATGAAAATCCCCTTCCCTGTGATCGACAGCGGTAACGCCATCGGCGGCACGGTGATCTCCAAGATCTGCCCCGAAGCAAAAAAAGCTTTACAAGAGGCAGATGTGGTCATCGCAAAAGGCATGGGCAACACCGAATCCATGTACGGCTGCGGCTATAATGTGTACTACGCATTCTTAGTCAAGTGCGACCGGTTCATCCAGTTTTTCGAGAAGCCCTTTATGACCCCCATGCTTGTAAAAGATAACGGCTAATAAAAAAAGGAACTGACCTGGTCAGTTCCTTTTTTGTTATCCCAAAATATCCAGAGCTGTGCCGCAGAAGATCTTGACCGAATTGACAAGAACTTCCTCGCCGAAGTCAAACTTCCGGTTATGGGCAGGACCGGCCGTCCGGGTCAGCGCCCGGATAAAGGTGGCCTCTCCGCCCTGCTCCTGAACCCGATTCATCATATAAGCGATGTCCTCACTGCCAAAGCTGGGGACAGACAAGGTCTCTGTGCAGGGAAGTCCCAGCCGCAGCCGGCACACCCGCTGCACCCGCTCTGCCATAGACAGATCGCTGGTCAAAGAATCCGCAGCGCCCATGAGCTTAATTTCACAGCTGCAGCCGTACATCTGCGCCGCCGCCTGCAATATCCGCTCGGCATAGTCGCACATATACCGGTTCAGCTCCGTGGTAGCGCCCCGGACCTCGATCTCCAGTTTCGCCTCGTCAGGGATCACATTCCGTCCGCTGCCGGCATGCATGGTTCCCACATTGATCCGGGTAGCGCCGTCGCCGTTGCGGGGGATAGCATTCAAATTCATAACGGCAGATGCCGCTGCCAGCAGGGCATTGTTGCCTAAGTGGGGAGAAGATCCTGCATGGGCAGATCTTCCCCGGAAGATCACATCATACTTACAGGTGGCAAGACTACCGTGGGAGCCGGGAGTCACCACCGCTGTTTCCTCCGGCTTTTTCCCGGTGATATGAGAGCCGATGAAATAATCCACCCCATCCAGATGGCCCTTGGCAACGATAGCCTTCGCGCCCCGGACTCCTTCCTCGGCAGGCTGGAAGAGCAGCTTCACTGTGCCGTGGAGCTCTTCCTTTATATCCATCAGCACCTTGGCAACACCAAGACCAATGGCGGCATGGCCGTCATGGCCACAGGCATGCATAAAGCCGGCATTGACCGAGCGGAAACCCTCTTTAGCCGGAATATGATCCGCCTCGTCGGACTCGATGACGCCCAGCGCGTCAATGTCAAACCGCATGGCAACCGTCGGACCTTCCCCACAGTGGAGGATGCCGATGACGCCGGTCATGCCGCCCCGGGTGGCTTCCACAAATTCCGGGTCAGCACCCTGGGCAACGGCTCTTGCGTGCTGTTCCTCCAGCTTTTCGGCAGAGGGCACACCCATCCGGGCATCCTTATCGCAAACATCCTCGCCTAAGAGCACCTCATAGCCAAGGTCTGTCAGCTTCCGGGCGATGATAGAGGATGTGCGCATCTCAAACCAGCCGGATTCGGCATACTTGTGAAAATCCCGTCGCTGGGCGATCAGATCTTGCTCCATTGCCTCTGCGGCGATAATAATTTTCTCATATGTATTCATGGTATCCCTCACTTTACCCGGATAATGCCCATGCCGTCTTTGATCTCGATCTTTGTGCCGTAGGGATCGGACAGGCTTTGCAGATACCGTAACGTCTCCTCGCTGCCGTTCATCACAGGCACACCCTTTTGGCTTCTGGGCAGAGCCTGTCCCAGCTCCACAGGATACAGCTGCACTTCGGTAACAGCTCCGTCCTCCATAGTCCAAGCCGCCATCACCGCGTTCCAGATCTCCGGCAGTACGCAGTAGCCGGTAGTGCCATTTTTGCTCCGCTCGTTCATGTACGCGCCCACCTTCATGTCCAGAGGCAGCTTCCGGTTTGCATAAGCATCCCAAGGCTGGACCGCCACGGTCTCCGTCTGGAAAATGAAGTTTCCGATGCTGTAAAAGATCACACCGCCCTTGTACAGCTCAATGCCTTGTAGCTCATGAGGACCGTGACCGATGATCACCTGCGCGCCGGCATCGATGCACCGGCGGGAGAAGGTCTCCAGGAACTTGGCAGGCACATTGGGAGAATCCCCGTCGTATTCATGGCTGTGGATACTCACCAGCACCACATCTGCCTGCAGCCGGGCTTCCCGGATCTCCTCTTCGATCCGCTGCATATCCTGCTCGTTGGGGAAGCTGTCCACCCAGCACCGGTCGTCCAGCACAAAGGTTGTATTGCCCAGAGGCAGTGTGCCCTCCTTGGGAGGCATGGCGTAACCGTTGCGGATTGTGCGCTCCTTCTTCAAATTGACACCGCTGGCCTTTACCAGCTCCTGAGCCATGGCATAATGCTCCGCATCCAAATGGAAATGCTTTCCGTGGCGCAGAGGATTCAGCCCCGGTCATGGAAAGTAGACTCCAGATTCAGAAAACGGACATCGTGCTTTAAAATACAGCTTTGCAGCTTGTCAAAGCCCTCGTAGCCGCCTTCAGGCAGCCGTCGGGTGATAAAAGCATCACCTGCGGCAATAAAGGTCGTCTTTTTCATAGCCATCCTCCTCAGCTGGGCTGATTTTCATTCACGGTGACATCACCGATCTCACCCACCTCAAAATACACATCCAAAATGGATTTTGCCACTGTTGCCAGCCAACTACCGTGACCCGCCTTTTCGCCGTAAATGGCAATAGCGATCTGGGGATCGTCGGCAGGGGCGTAGCAAATAAAGGCTGCATTATCAGAAGCGGAAGGATTGCCGTTCTGGGCGGTACCGGTCTTGGCGCAAACATCAATGGGGTAATCCTTAAAAGTGGAATAGGCTGTGCCGTTAAACCGTTCTGTGGCGTGGGTCACCAGATGCATGCCGTAGGAATACGCCTGATACGCCTCATCGGAGATCTCCATATGGCTCATCACAGACTTTTCTCCCTCCAGCAGCAGCTTCCGGTAGTCCGAGGAAACCACCCGGTTAAGGAAGGTCGCCTTATAGCGAACACCCTTATTGGCAAGGGTAGAAGCATAGACCGCAAGCTGCATGGGGGTGAATCGGTTATCCGACTGTCCGATGGCGGCAGTGATCTGGTCAGCCTTATACCAGCCGTTTTCTCCCTCAGGATGGAGCTTCTTTTTTGTCTCCGGGTTGGCTCTCTGACCAATATACTCCGGCAGCTCTACGCCGGTAGGTTCACCAAGTCCCAAACCCTTCGCTGTTTCGTCCATGGCATTAATATGAATCATGTCTGCCAGCTCGTAGAAGAAGTAGTTACAGGACACCTGCAACGCCTCGGCCGCATTCACATGCTCATGGATCATGCCGTAATTGGTATAATACAGACAATAGACATCAAAGCCGGAATATTTGTCAAATTTACCCCGGTCATAAATCGTATAAGCGGAATTGATGGTCTTGGAGTCGATGCCGGCAACCACCATAGACATCTTATAGGTAGACCCGGGAGGATACAGACCCATCAGCGCCCGGTTGAACAGAGGGCCGTACTCCTGTTCCAGCAATTCATTAAAATCCTCAGAGAAGGTAGAAAGGTCGTAGGTGGGATAGCTGCCGCAGACCAGCACCTTGCCGGTCTTTACATCCAGAGCAACCACCGCGCCGCCCTCAGCATCCCAACCGTCCATTCCCTCGTTGGCCCGCATGTCCTCAATGACCTGGGCAAGCTTTTCTTCGCCCGCCATCTGCAGGTTGATATCCAGGGAAACCTCCACATTAGAGCCTGCTTTAGGCTCTTCCCCATCCAGATAGTAAGACTTGACCACCTTGCCGTCAGCGGTGACCTCGTCCACACGCCAGCCGTCCACGCCGTGAAGATATTCTTCATAGGCAGCCTCAAAGCCGTCCTGTCCGATCTCAGAGTCCATAGAATAGTCCGGATCGGTCTTGTATTTTTCCCACTGATCGGAATTCATGGGACCCACATAGCCCAGAACATGGGCTGCGTATTTGGTGTTATATTCCCGGACGGTGGATTTCTCCACATCCAGACCCGGAACATTCAGCTCCATAATGGCAGACAGGCTTGCGTCGTCCGCATCCGCCAAAAACACGTATTTGGGAAGGCTCTGGATCGGGCCCCGGAGATCCAGCTCATACCTTAGACCGATGACCTGTCGGGCTTCCTCGTCCGTCCACTGAGCAGGGATCTTATACCGCTGTCTCAGCTTTTCGATGAGCAAGGGCGCGGTAATGTCAGAATCCAGTCCGTCCATATAGGCAAGATATACCTGAAAATAGCTCTGCCAGGAGGAGTTGTACTCGTCAAGGGTATACACAAAGGGTTTTTCCTTAGAAACCGGGAAATGCTCCGTGTATTCAATACCCTGCTCGGCGCACCGCTTTATCAACCGGTAAAGATGTTCGTTGGTTCCCGTTGCGCTTTTGATAACATAGTGATTGATGGCAAGGTCATAGCTTGCCCGGTTGCTCACCAGCACGTTTCCGTTGGTATCCAAAATATCTCCCCGGGCCGCCTTGACACGGGTCATAATGGTAAAGGTGGTGGTGTTATCTGTATTGCCGCCGGTCTGTATGATCTGCAGATCATACAGATAAGAAGCAAAAAAGCCGATTATCAGCACAAAAAACAGCAACAGCAGACCTGCCCGTCTTTTTGTTATTCTTTCCATGTTTCTCCTCCGATCGTCCCGATAAAGTGCATGATCGGGTAAAGCAACGGCGCTGCCGCCGCGGACAGAATGCCGGTTACCAGGAATACGCCCAATCGGTCAGCGGTAGTAAGACCCAAAAACAGGACCACCGCAAAGACCATAAGCTCATACACAAAGGCACATGCTCCGGCGCATAGGGATGCCGCGCCAAAGCCTTTTTGTAAAAAACTCTGACGGAAGAAGGCTGCCCCAACTCCTAAAAAGGTGATAAATATCACGCAGTAGGGTCCCGGCGCCGCGCCGGAAAAAAGGTACAGCAGGGATGCTACCAGGCAAAAGACAGAGCCTGTCTGCATGCCCTCTAAAATACAGATAAGAAAAATGCCGCAAGGGACCAGATCTGTGGTTGCGTCGAAGACAGTATATCGGCTGAGGATCACATCCTGCAGCACAGACAGCGCCACAAGCGCCAGGGCATAAAGTCCCCATTTCAGAACGGATCTGCGCTGAAGCTGGGTCAGGTAGAGCTTGCTGAGCAATCCGCTGCTGGGCTTATCCGGTTTAAATTCGTTTTTTCTTGCCATACTTTTCACCCGGCGCTGTAATTGGTGACGATAAACACCTGTTCCAAGCTGCCGATATCCACAGCAGGCCTCAAAAGGGCGTACTTTGCTACACCGGTATCGTCATAGCCTGCGTCCACCACATAGCCCAGGATCAGATTCCGGGGGTAGACCGTAGAACCGGTGGTGACCACCTGGTCATTGTTCCGGATCACAGAGGAGCTGGGCAGATAATCCATCCGCAGCAGACCTTGATTGCCGGTAGCGTAGCCGCCCTGGACCATGCCGTTGTAGCCGGAAGAGGCGATGGTGGCGCTGATCTCCAAAGAAGAGTCCAAAACCGACCGGATCACAGCGTAGTTGATGCCAACTTCACTGACAAGTCCCACCACTTCGCCGTTGGCGGTGATAGCGCACATCCCCGGCTCAATGCCTACATTGGACCCGGTGTTGATGGTAAAGGTGCTGGTCCAGTCGTTGGAGCTCCAAGATATGATATAGCCGTCCACCAGCTCGTAATCCTCATTTGCCTTTTTCAGCTCCAGCAGTTCCCGGAGCCGCTCCAGTTCCCGGGCTATCGCATCTGCCTCACGGGCATCATCCTCCAGCTGAGAAAGCCGGTCCTTCAGGTCCTCATTTTCCGCTTTGAGGGCTTCGTATTCAAAAATATAGTTATAGATCTGCTCTGCCCCGTCTGTCAGCTTACTGACACCGGTGCGGATAGGGGTCAGTACACCCTGTACCAGCATGTCGCCTACGCTTAAGTTGGTCAGGCTGCCGATCACGCCCAGCGCTACCGCGATAAGCACAGCCAGGATCAGTACTATCCGGACACGGCTTGTAAAAAAGTGTCTCATTGCGCTTCCTCCAGAATTTCAAGTTCCTCCAGGATCATTCCCAGCCGGCACACAGGCAGGCCCATAACATTGTAGTAATCTCCCACCATTTTTTCCGCAAACAAGGCTGCGCCGCCCTGAATACCGTAAGCGCCCGCCTTGTCCATAGGTTCGCCGGTACGAATGTAGCGGCGGATGGTATCCGGGGTCAAAGGCTTAAAATGGATGTCCGTGACCTCTGTACAGACCACTTCCCCATCTGCATGCAGCACCGTCATACCGGTCATCACTTGATGATCCCTTCCGGAGAGAAGACTCAGCATCCGAAACGCGTCCTCTTCATCCCGGGGTTTTCCCAAAACCTGTCCGTCGCAGACCACAATGGTATCCGCAGCAACCACCACATCTTCCTTCTGCCTGGGAACAGCGGCAGCCTTCAGCCGGCTGACCCGCGCCACCTCGTCAAAAGGAGATTTTTCCGGGTCCATGGTCTCGTCCACATCTGCCACCCGGACGGTAAAGGGAATATGAAACAGTCCCATCAGTTCTTTCCTTCTGGGCGACTGAGATGCAAGAATAAGCTTCATAGTTTTCCTCACTTGGAAAGATTTTTATCCCAGTCCTCTTAGGTACAACCCTCTGGTGCAGGCGCCGGGATCAAAGGGGGGCGGATTCTGGTAAGCAGCCAGAACCTGATCCACCTCTTTGGAGTTTTCCGTAGTAAAATAAAGGCGGGTCGCCCACAGCCCCAGTCGGGAGAGGTCCTTCTGCCGATCCAGCCAGTTTAGCTTTTTGCCGTTAAGCAACACGCTTCGGCAGCCGTTTCCGTCCTTGATCACCGGAAATTCCGCCCCGGTCTTATCTGTCAGCTTGGTGGGCGCCTGATTACAGGTACATTTTCCGGAACGTCCGCGGATCAGACAGTTCTCCGTAACCATCAGCGGCAGCCGTCCGTAGCTTAAGATCTCACAGGGCACAGCCTTGCTCACATCCCGGATCTGAGGCAGGGTCATCTCAAAGCTAAGGGCTGCCGACCGCAGCTCCAGCTCCGCGGCGGTATTTACCGCGCCGGAGTTAAAAAGATTCAGACCCAGATCTCCCCGTACAGCCATGCGGCTCTCCCGGGCAGGGATCAGAAGACCCAGATTGCCCACAAGGACCTCCCGCACACCCATTTTTCTAACGGCTTCCATGCTTCTGCGCAAGCCAGGGATCTCCCCGTCATGGACGATCCGGGGCAGCACGGCGCACACCTTTACCCGCCGGGTCAGATCCCGGCAAAAAGCGGGGTCCTGCTCCAGCAGGTGCAGGGGTACATACAACACTGCCGGATTCAACTTCAAGAGTCTTCCGGTGATCTGTTCCCGGGTGGTGACCTGGACAGTCAGCTCCGGGGCTGTCCGCACACCGGGGTGCTGGACGATCCGCTGGGCTTTTCCCGGACGGATCTCCTCCCGGCGGGCGCGCTGGGCAGTCAAAAGATTCAAAACATCCCGGCGCAGCGCGTTGATCGCTGCGGCGGAAAGGGTCACGCCCGGGGCGATATGACTCTGCACGCCGGTGCAGTAATAGGGCGTTCCGCCCGTCTTGGAAAGACGGCTCTCCAGTTGGTCTGCCGTCAGCTCCGATACCCGGGCAGCTTCCGGTTTCGGCCCGTTGAGGGTACAGACTCTGCCGTCCTCATCCTTTACCGTCAGACTGGAGCCGGTGGCAGTCACCGTCGCTTCAAACACCACCGGTACCAATCCGTTTTCCACAGACTCGTAGGTCTGTCTTGCCTCCTTGAGCCACCGCTGGTCTTCCTGCTTATCCTCCCGGATGCCAAACATATCACTGCCGGTCCTGCCGGTGTAATAGCCATCAGTAAAGCCCTGGCGGTTAAAAGCGGTATGCAGCGCCTCCATCATAGGCCGGGTCACATTGCCGCTGTCCAACGCCTGCCGGTAGACCCGGGTGACCGTTGCCACATACTCCGGACGCTTCATCCGGCCCTCCAGCTTAAGGGAGGCAACCCCCATGTCTTCTATGTCCTTTACGTACTGAACAAGGCAGTTGTCCTTCAGGCTCAGAGGATGCAGATCCTGCCACCGCCCGTAGCCGTAGCTCTGACGGCAGGGTTGGGCGCAGCGACCCCGGTTTCCGGACCGACCGCCGATGGCGGCGGACAGATAGCATTGTCCGGAATAACTCATACACAAAGCGCCGTGACCGAACACCTCGATCTCAATAGGAGAATTTTGACAGATATAACGGATCTGCTCCCGGCTCAGCTCCCGGCTGAGGACCACCCGGGACATGCCCCAGGCGGCGCACAGCAACACGCCGGGCAAGGAATGGATGGTCATTTGGGTAGAGCCGTGAATGGGAATATGGGGGGCGATCTGCTTACAAAGCCGCACAACACCCAGATCCTGCACAATAAAAGCATCCACGCCGCTTAATACCGCCTGACGGATCAATGCGATCATTTCCGGGGTCTCCCGGTCAGATACCAGGGTGTTCAGCGTCAAATGGACAGCAACGCCCCGGATGTGGCAGTATTTCACCGCCTCCGTCAATGTCTGGGGGGTAAAATTCTCCGCGCTCTGCCGCGCGTTAAATTGTCCGCAGCCCAGATACACAGCATCCGCCCCGTTCTGCACTGCCGCACGCAAGGCTTCCATAGACCCTGCCGGCGCCAAAAGTTCCAACATATTTTTAACCTCTAGGTATAGTTTGGTTTATTATAGCACAAACCCATCTAAACATCTACCCCGGTTGAAGATTTTTAACAAATTTTCTGCAAAAAATCCTCCGGGATAAAGGCGGGGCTTCATAAGATGTTATTCGGTTTTGCCGCAGTCTTTTTTCCTATAACTTCAGAATATCCCCTTGAACAACACAAAGTATTTCTGTGGGGATATTCTTTGTTAAAGAAAAAAATCCAAGGAGCAAAACTGCAACGCACCTTAAAAGCAAAGGTTTTTATATCAAGACAAGTAAAAACGCTATGGTAAGGCTGACGCCTACCATAGCGTTTTTATGCAGTATTGGATAAAAAGATTGCTTTTGAAGCGAATACTGTCTTATGAAACCCCGCCTAAACCCGGGGGATTTCATCGGTTTATTCGTAGGCAGCCGCTACCTTGTCAGATGCGATGGCAACATAAGTTGTTCCCACGCCCAATGTCAGCGGTGTGCCGTCTTCTGTTGTGTAGTGGAAGGTATCCCGCAGGCCGTCTCTGGTCCACTGAATGGGGATCAGCTTGCCGTTGCAGGCAAACACGCCGCTGCCTGTACCGTCCAGATCGTAATAGGATCTGGAGTAAGAGCCTTCCTTATTTTTCCACTGCTCAGCATACAAGACGATCACATTCTCAAAAGAAAGCTGGGTCTTGCTTCCTGCGTCCATCCATTCGCTGCCGTACTCGGACGCCTTGTACAAACCGCTTGCGGCATCATATGCCATCGTTGTAGTCTTTTTACCCAGGAATTTGATCGTGATCTTATTTGCAGTCTCGCCTGCCAGAGCTACGTCGTCGGCAAAAACAAGGCCAAAGTCCGTTGCCTTTTCATTGGTTGTGTTGTAGCCTTTTTTATCCAGAGCCGCGGACAGCTTCTCATCCGAAGTGAACAGGGTGTGCTCGTAAGCATAGCCCTGACTTCTCCTGTCGGTATCCCGGTAAAAATAAGAGCCGTTATACATCTGGTCGATATGCTTCCATCCGCTGATGGTATCCGCTCCGTCGCTGTAACGACCCTTCAGAGCGTTGACACTGCCGCCGCAATGGACCAGCGGCGCATTGTAGGAAACAGCCACGTTGCTGAAATAGGTACGGGCGCTGCGAACAGGGCCGATGGCGCCGATATCCTTCAGCTCACTGAAGATCGCAAGGCAGCGGGTAATGCCGCCTTCTGTCTCTATCTCATAGAGAATATCTGCCTGGCTGATGCCGTATTGGGGCAGGCATTCCTTGATATTATTGATGACCACAGCCGTGGGATTTCCCATCCAGGGAGCATCCAAAGGTTCTCCTGTAAGCGGATTGCGGTACAGAACAATAGGTTCTGTAGGCTCTGTGGAAGGCTCTGTAGGCTCGCTGGAAGGTTCGGTGGAGGGCTCTGTGGAGGGTTCTGTGGAAGGCTCTGTGGAGGGTCCGGAAGAAGGCTCCGTAGAGGGATCCACAGGGTCGCTGGCAGGAGCGCAGCCTCCCAGCATCAAACACAAAATCAGCAGCAGCGCAGCAATTCGCTTCATGGGAATCATCCTTTCTCTTCTCTTGGATAATATCAATAAGTGTATTGTAACAGACTTTACATAACATTGCAAGCGGCAAATATATCCCTGATCCTTTTAACCTTCGGCGCGGGCGCCCTCCATAGTCTTGCCCAGGGAGTAGTAGAACACACTGTCTCTTGCCGGTGTCAGTCCTGTGACCAGTCCCCGGGTGGCGTACACAGCATAACTACGGAACAGAATGGGCACCAACCGCCCATCCTCCATGACCCGCTGGTGGAGGGTATAGTAGTTACCGTGGTTGGCAAGTGCCTCCAGGCACAGGGTATGCATGGCAACATCGTTGATCTTGCCGTAGCTCAATGCGCCGTCAGAGGCAAAAAACGGGGAAAGATCCATATTGGCAGACATTTTTGTCTGTCCCAGATAGATATCGAACTCCCTGTTACGCAGAGCGTTGGTATAGTCGCTGCTTCCAAGCTCCTTCATTTCAACGACCAGTCCGCAGTCAGTAAGCATTTTACCGATATCCCGGGCGACGCGAACCCGGAGGCTGTCATCGCTGTTGACCAGCAGAACCACCGTTTTTTCCTGCATTCCGGCAGTATTTACCGCCTGGGCAAAAGCAAGATCGTCATAGCCGTATTTATCTGCCAGCATACTGTTGTAATAGGGCGATAAGGGGGATGCGGGCAAAATAGCGCTGCGGGCAAATCCCCGGTAATAATCGTCTGCCAAAGTGTCCCTGTCGATGGCGTAGGTCAGTGCGCTCCGCACATTGGGATCGGAGAAGACCTCGCTGTCCACATTGCAGGCAAGGTACAGAAAAATTCCGTTTTCGCAATCCCACAGCTCATAGTCACACCGGAAGTCCGCATAGCGGTCCGATCCGGGGTCTGCGCACACCAGATCCAGCTCGCCAAACTGAAATTCATCCCGGATCTGGGTGTTGGATTGGGCATTTACCAATGCGATAGACGGGGCAGTCACTTTCATTTCCGCCCTGCACCACCAGTTGGTACGGCGGGTCAGCCAGCTGCCGATAGCGCCGGATTGCAGTACATACGGTCCTGTTCCCATGGGCATATTTGCTCCGGTATCGGAGTGCTTGACGATGGGTACATCCAGAAGCACCGGAAGGTCCACGCAGGGCGTATCCAGCTCCACGGTCACACCCCCGTCAGAGGACAGAGATATCTTGGTCACATGCAAAAAGCGACCCTTGTAGAACTCTCCTTCCATTGCTGCCATCAGACTGGACGCCACATCGGTGGCGGTAAGCACCGAGCCGTCAGAGAAGGTGGCAGCTTCTGTATAAAAAGTGTAGCTGCGCATATCCTCAGACACGGTATATCTGCTGCAAAGCATTGGCTCTACATGATAATCTCTGTCCACCACAAAAAGACTCTGGTACAGAAGAGAAAACAGCGCCCGATTGGTAAAATCCGTACACAGATAGGGATTCATGGACCGGTCCGGATAATAGGTCAGGGTCAGTGCCTGGTCCTGAGGCTGGGTAGGTTTGCTTACAGTAGGGCCGGTGTAGTCCTCCTCCCAGGTCAGTCCGTCACCGGTGGGCGTATAGGGCGACTCTCCCCCGTTACTGCAGCCCGACAGCACACCCAGCAGCAAGCATGCGCTGAGCAATATGGAAACGACGGATCTCACACATTCCCCTCCTTACATACGATGATCGCGCCTTGACTGCCCCGCAGCACACCTGTCCGCCGGTGAGACCAGAACCGGTCCGGCTGACAGGCTGTGCAGTCATCGGAAACCGATAGGATCCTCACCCCGGCCCGGTGCAAATGCAGAACGTTTAACGCCTTTAGGTTTACATAATATTTATCGTTCTTCCGGACGATATGTTCCTCTGCTTCCTGCCCCAGGGATCGGAGCATAGCATCGGGAACATCCCGATCTGTTTCAAAGCAGCACTGTCCAATATTCGGACCGATCGCCGCCCGGATGTCCTCCCGGCGGCAGCCATAGGCAGCCACCATGGCATCCACGGTCTTTCCAGCGATCCCCGCCGCCGTACCACGCCAACCGGCATGGGCAGCGCCTACCGCTCCGGTCACAGGATCGTGAAACAGGATGGGCGTGCAATCCGCGGTGAAGATCACCAGCGCCGTTCCCGGCTGATGAGTGATCAGGGCATCACACTGGGGAAGGTCCGGGGCAAAAAGGCCTGCGCCCCATTCCTCTTTTCCCACCTGCCGGACGATGTCCGTATGGGTCTGTCGGGTCAAAACCGCTTTTTCAGGGTCAAAACCCACCGTTTTTCCCAAGATCCGGTAGTTTTCCAGAACATTTTCCGGATCATCGCCCCGGCGGATACCGATATTCATGGACGCCAGATGCCCCTGGCTTACACCGCCACGACGGGTGGTAAAACAGTGTGCAGCCTTGATTTCTTCGGCGCGCAGATATTCCAGTGCGCCGTTTCTTTCCACGGTAAATGCCATATCAGTTATTCAGCCCTGCTGCCACATCCTTATCCCGGCAGCACTTCTTGTACTTCTTGCCGCTGCCGCAGGGACAGGGATCGTTAGGGCCTACCTTCTTATCCTTGTTTCGAATAGGCTGGGGCTTGGAGGTTTTGTCCGGTGTGCCGGTGGCAGCGGTTTCCTTTGCCACCTTCTGCCGCTTGACCTCCTGAGAGGGGCGCAGCTGCACCTGGAACAGGCGGCGGATGGTCTCCTCCCGAATGGCAGTGATCATCGCCTGGAACATTTCATAGCCTTCCTCTTTATAGGCGATCACCGGGTCATGCTGACCGTAGGCCCGCAGACCGATGCCCTGCTTCAGATCGTCCATGGCATCGATGTTGTCCATCCAGTATTCATCCACTACCCGGAGCATGACCACACGCTCCAGCTCCCGCATAACAGAGGGGGTAACAGAGGCTTCCTTTTTCTCGTAGGCCTCCACCGCCAACTCGTAGACTTTTTCTGTCAGCGCTTCCACATCGGAGATCTCCTCAGACGGGATCAGCGCGCCCTTGGCAAAATACAGACCTTCAAACCGGGCGCGGACATTCTGCATCCCGGCTTCGTCCGCAGCGCCGGTTTCGCTGAGGGCATCCCGGACACCGGACTCCACCACATCCCGGAGCATGCTCAGCATACTGCCCCGCAGGTCCTCTCCGTCCAGCACCTTCTGCCGCTGGGCGTAAATGACCTCACGCTGGGTGTTCATAACGTCATCATACTCCAGAACACTCTTTCTGGAGCGGAAATGGCGGCTTTCCACGCTTCTCTGGGCATTTTCCACCGCGCCGGACAAAATTCTGGCATCGATGGGGGTGTCCTCATCCAGCCCCAGAGTATCCATCATACCCATGATCCGATCCGAGGAGAACAGCCGCATCAGATCGTCCTGCAGACTGAGATAGAACCGGCTTTCACCGGGGTCGCCCTGACGGCCGGAACGGCCACGGAGCTGGTTATCGATCCGTCGGGATTCGTGGCGCTCTGTGCCGATGATAAACAGACCGCCTGCCTGTCTGACCTTCTGCGCCTCGTCAGCGATCTCGCTTTTATACTTGGCAAGCAGGTCCTCATACTGCCGGCGCACCGCCAGAATATCCGGATCACCGGTTTCAGAATAGGCGTTTGCCTCCCGGATCAGTTCCTCGGGAAGCTCCTGTCGGCGCAGCTGGCTCATGGCAAGAAACTCCGCGTTACCGCCTAAAACGATATCCGTACCACGGCCTGCCATGTTGGTGGCGATAGTCACCGCCCCAAGCTTGCCCGCCTGAGCAACGATCTGCGCCTCCTGCTCATGGTATTTTGCATTCAGCACATTATGGGGGATACCCACCCGCTTCAAAAGCTTGCTGAGGATCTCACTTTTTTCAATGGAGATGGTACCCACCAGAACCGGCTGTCCCTTCTCGTGACATGCCTGCACCTGGCGGATAATTGCCCGGAACTTGCCTGCCTCGGTCTTGTAGACCACATCGGTGTGGTCCTGCCGGGCAACCGGGCGATTGGTAGGAATCTCCACCACATCCAGCCGGTAAATAGAGCCAAACTCCTCCTCTTCCGTCAGCGCCGTACCGGTCATGCCGGAGAGCTTATGGTACAGTCGGAAGAAATTCTGGAAGGTGATGGTGGCAAGGGTCTTGCTCTCCTCTGCCACAGTCACCCGTTCCTTTGCCTCAATGGCCTGATGCAGACCCTCATTGTAGCGCCTGCCGTACATCAGACGTCCGGTGAATTCGTCAACAATGATGATCTGGCCGTCCTTGATCACATAGTCGATGTCCTTTTTCATAATGCCCCGGGCTTTCATCGCCTGGTTGATATGATGGGAAAGAGTGGCATTTTCCGGGTCGGCAAGGTTTTCCACCCCAAAGAATCGCTCTGCCTTGGCAATACCGGAGGCAGTCAAAGACACTGAACGGGATTTTTCATCTACAAAATAGTCGCAGTCGTAATCGTCTTGGACTTCCTTTTCATCGGTTTTGGCAAACACCTGCTTCCGCAGGGTAGATACAAAATGGTCTGCCATTTCATACAGCTTGGAAGAGTCCTCTCCCTTTCCGGAAATGATCAGCGGCGTCCGGGCTTCATCGATGAGGATGGAGTCCACCTCATCCACAATGGCAAAGGCATGTCCCCGCTGGACAAGCTCTTGCTTGTAGATCGCCATGTTGTCACGAAGATAGTCAAAGCCCAACTCATTGTTGGTACAGTAGGTGATATCGGCAGCGTAAGCCACTCTTCGCTCCGCAGGCTGCATACCGGGAACGATCAGTCCCACGGAAAGTCCCATATACCGGTAGACCTTGCCCATCCACTCCGAGTCACGCCGGGCAAGATAGTCGTTGACAGTAACCACATGGACACCCTCTCCTGTAAGGGCATTGAGATAGCAGGGCAGAATTGCCACCAGAGTCTTACCTTCACCGGTCTTCATCTCCGCGATCCGACCCTGATGCAGCACGATGCCGCCTAAAAGCTGGACAGGATAGGGGCGCATGCCCAGTACCCGGTCTGCTGCCTCCCGAACGGCGGCAAAGGCTTCCACCAGAATATCGTCCAGGGTCTCTCCCTGGGCAAGACGGTCCTTAAACCATGCGGTTTTTCCTTTCAGCTCCTCTTCGGAAAGCGCCTTATATTCCGCCTCCAGCGCCAGGATCTGATCCACGATCGGCTGGATCTTTTTGATCTCCCGCTGGGAGCGCGTACCGAATAATTTTGTAATAAGTCCCATGTTGATCTCCTTAGGGCATAATTTTATTCATTATAGCACAGCCGAACCAAAAATAATAGACCATTTTGTGAACAAACCCCCGAAAAACAGAAAAAATGACCGGTGATAAACCGGTCATTTTTCATCTTCTCTTGGATAGGGGCCTTGCCCGATCCTGGATCAGCAGCAGATCGGAAATAATAGAGTTGGAAACCAGAAAGCCCTCCGGGGTCAGATGCCATCTGCCGTCAAAGGTCTTGGATGCCAGTCCCCGCTCCTTACAACGCAAAAGCTGCGCCTCCATAGCATCAAAGCTTATGAGGTAATTCTTCTCATACTCCTTGGGATCAAGTCCCGATGCTAAACGCAGACGGGTCATAATATACTCTCCCGCCCGTTCCCGGTTAGGCACTTCCTGTACCTCCCGGAGCACCTGTCCGCCATTTAAGATCCCGTCGATGTAGCCCCGCAGGTCACGGACAACGGCAAACCGCTGTCCGGCAAAATCGGAGCTGGCGTCCGGACCGAAGCCGATATATTCTCCGCCGGTCCAGTATTTCAGATTGTGCCGGGATACATTTCCCTTTTTGCAGAAATTGGAGATCTCGTACTGGCGGTAGCCGTGCTGCCGCAGGATCTCCACCGCAGACAGATACATATCCGCCTGAGTATCGTCGTCTGCCAGATTGCAGAACTCCCGGTATGTGTAAAGGGGCGTATTTTCCTCCACCTTCAGTCCGTAGCAGCTGATGTGCTCCGGAGCAAGCTTCAGTACGTTTTTAAGGGTCTGCTCCCATGCCTCCAAAGACTGCCCGGGCAGACCGTACATCAGGTCCAATGACAGATTCTTAAAGCCTGCCTTACGGATCCGCTGCACAGCGCTCACCGCCTGGGCATAGTTATGGGGTCTTCCGATCTTTTTTAAGATCTCGTCGTCATCACACTGGACGCCCAGACTGATCCTGTTAAAACCTTCCCCTCTAAGCCGGCGCAGCAGCCGGTCGGAAACGGAGTCCGGGTTGGCCTCAAAGGTGATCTCTGCAGAGGGGGATACCCGGAAGCTTTTCCGGATGGCGGTAAGGATCGCCGCCATGCCGTCTGCCCCGAAAAAGGTAGGGGTGCCGCCGCCAAAATACACGGTGTCCACCAGATACTGGGGCGCTAACGCGCCCGCCTCCCGGATATGGGTGCAGACTGCATCCAGATAGCCGTCTAACAGCCGGTCATCCTTAGTGGTCAGAGAGTAGAAGTCGCAGTACTGGCACTTGCTGCGGCAAAAAGGTACATGGATATAGATGCCAAGAGGTGTTTTATTGTTGCGTGAAAAGAAGGGCATAGTAACCTCCGGTCAAAATTTTAGTCTTCGTCCAGCTTGAGAACTGACATAAAGGCCTCGGAGGGTACAGCCACCGTACCGAAGGTACGCATCCGCTTTTTGCCTTCCTTCTGCTTCTCCAAAAGCTTTTTCTTACGGGTGATATCACCGCCGTAGCACTTGGCAAGCACGTCCTTACGCAGCGCCTTAATGGTCTCCCGGGCAATGATCTTGCCGCCGATGGCAGCCTGCACCGGGATCTCAAACTGGGCTCTGGGAATATTGTCTTTCAGCTTTTCACAGATCTTTCTTGCCCGGGGATAGGCGTTGTCCGCAAAGAGGATAAAGCTCAGGGCGTCCACGATATCGCCGTTTAAGAGAATGTCCAGCTTCACAAGACGGCTGGGGCGGTAGCCGATCAGCTCATAGTCCAATGAGCCGTAGCCACGGGTGCGGGATTTTAAGGCGTCAAAGAAATCGTAAATGATCTCGTTAAGGGGCATGTCATAGTGCAGCTCTACCCGGTTGGCATCCAGATAGACCATGTCCTTAAATTCGCCCCGGCGCTGCTGGCATAGGTCCATAATGTTGCCCACATACTCCTGGGGGGCGATCAGACTTGCCTTCACATAAGGCTCTTCCGCCAGCTGGATCTCCATGGGATCGGGATAATCCAAGGGGTTGTCGATCATCATTACCTCACCGGTGTTTTTGGTGATCCGGTAGACAACGTTGGGTGCGGTGGTGATCAGATCCAGATTGTATTCCCGCTCCAGCCGTTCCTGAATGATCTCCATGTGCAGAAGTCCCAGGAAGCCGCAGCGGAAACCAAAGCCCAGAGCAATGGAGCTTTCCAGCTCGTAACTCATGGAAGCGTCGTTCAGCTTCAGCTTTTCCAAGGCCTCTCTTAAGTCCTGATACTTGGAGCCATCGGCAGGATACACGCCGGAATAGACCATGGGCTGGACCTGTCGATAGCCGGGCAGAGCCTGGGATGCCGGATTGTCCACAGATGTAATGGTGTCACCCACCTGAGTATCGGCAACGGTCTTGATAGAGGCGGTAATATAGCCAACCTCGCCTGCGCCCAAGGCCTCTCCGGGGATCAGACCCATGGGACTCATAGTGCCTACCTCTACAACTTTATAGACAGCGCCGGTTGCCATCATTTTAATGTCCATACCTGCCCGGACAGTTCCTTCCTTGATCCGGACATAGGTAATAACGCCCCGATAGGCATCGTACTGGCTGTCAAAGATCAGCGCCTGCAAGGGCGCTTCCCGGTTGCCGGTGGGAGCGGGCACATCCCGAACGATCATCTCCAAAACAGAGTGGATATTAATGCCGTTTTTGGCAGAGATCTCCGGGGAGTCCTCTGCGGGGATGCCGATGATATCCTCCACCTCTGCTTTGACCTCAGCAGGCCGGGCAGAGGGCAGGTCGATCTTGTTGATCACAGGCAGGACCTCCAGCCCGGCATCAATGGCAAGATAGGTATTGGCAAGGGTCTGAGCCTCCACGCCCTGGGAAGCATCCACCACCAGCACCGCGCCCTCACAGGCGGCAAGGCTGCGGCTGACCTCATAGTTAAAGTCCACGTGACCCGGAGTGTCGATCAGGTTCAGGGCATAGTCCTGTCCGTCATCGGCATGATAGCGCAGCTGGACTGCGGTAGCCTTAATGGTAATGCCCCGCTCCTTTTCCAGCTCCATGGAATCCAGGATCTGCTCGCTTCTTGAGCGGTTATCCACCGCATCGCACTCCTCCAGCAGCCGGTCTGCCAGGGTGGACTTGCCGTGGTCAATATGGGCAATTATAGAAAAATTTCTGATTTTAGATAGATCTGTCATAGAGATACTCCTCGAAGAGCATATTTTTGTAATTATACCGAATTTTCACCAAAAAGTAAACTGTATGTTTTGAGGAAAATCCGGGAATACTGCCTTTGGCAGCGACAAAAAACGCCCAAAGCTGCAAAAAATAAAAATTTTTTTGTAAAAACCCTTGTCAAAACCTAAAAACAGGGATATAGTCTAACAGCAAAGAAAACCAAGAAAAAGGGGATCACATATGAGTAACGGAAAGAAAAACCCGAAAAGCCCCGAGGAGCTTCAGTCGGCTCTGCAGGCGTTGATCGTCCAGGGTCGGAAGGACGGCATCGTCCGGGCAGATGATCTGAATGCTCTGCTGGAGAAAATGGACCTGACCCCGGAGAAGATCGAAGAGATCTATGACCGCTTCGAGGGCATGAATATCCAGATCATCACCAGCGATATGGATCTGGAGCTGGATGACGACATGGATCTGGAGCTGGACGACGATATCGACCTTGCCGGCGTGGATGAGGAAGAGCTGGTAGACCCTGTGGATCTGGCAGCCGAGTACAATCTGGACGATCCTGTGCGGATGTACCTGAAGGAGATCGGTCAGATCAAGCTTCTGTCTGCTGAGGAAGAAGTGGAGCTGGCAAAGCGGGTCTCCGAGGGAGATCAGGCAGCAAAGAACAAGCTGACAGAGGCAAACCTGCGGCTTGTGGTGTCCATCGCGAAAAAATATTCGGGCAGAGGTCTGCACATTCTGGATCTGATCCAGGAGGGCAACACCGGCCTTATCCGGGCTGTGGACAAATTCGACTGGACAAAGGGAAACAAATTCTCTACATATGCTACCTGGTGGATCCGGCAGGCCATCACTAGAGCCATCGCCGATCAGGCGCGGACCATCCGCGTTCCGGTGCATATGGTAGAGGTGATCAACAAAGCCACCCGGTGTAACCGGAAGCTGGTACAGGAGCTGGGCCGTGAGCCCACTGTGGAAGAGATCGCAGCAGATCTTGGTCTGCCTGTGGAGAAGATCATCGAGGCAAACCGCACTGCTGCGGATACTTTGAGCCTTGACACCCCTGTGGGCGACGAAGAAGACACCTCCATCGGGTCTTTTGTGGAGGACGAGCGCACCCCCGGCCCGGCAGACGCCACCTCCAATGCTCTCCTTGCCGAGGCGCTGAAGGAGATCCTGGACACCCTTACTGACCGGGAAGCGGACGTGCTGCGGATGCGGTTCGGCATGTACGACGGCCGTACCCATACCCTGGAAGAGGTGGGTCACATTTTCAATGTTACCCGTGAGCGGATCCGCCAGATCGAGAACAAGGCGATCCGGAAGCTCCGCCACCCCAGCCGGGCAAAGAAGATCAAGGATTTCTACTGCTAACAAAAACAACCGGGTGAAAATACCCGGTTGTTTCTACATTAGAGCGTATTATAGGGGTCATAGATTTCATATGTTTTGGGATTAAACGCAGAAGGTCCCGTTCCTTTTGCAAAAAACACCCCAGTCTTTCCTTTCTTTTTCGGAATAATATACCCGTTGATCTTCATAAGTTTCCGGATTTTCTGCTCTTCTTCAGCAAATAGGCTTCCCTCCACATAGATAACACTATATTCTTCCATAATTGACAGCCTCAGCGCCTCCATAGTAGATACTATTATCGGATATATTCTTTGTTTCATATATATCGCCTCCTTGATAAAGGATAACACATTTGTGTGCATTTGACAACATATGTGTTCATAATTTTGCAGAAAGCACTTTACACTAAATGGTGTAAAGGAGGCTGATAATCATGCTGGACGCAAAGCTTGTCGGTCAAGTGATTCAAAGATTCCGTGAAGAACGAAGAAAATCACAAGAACTTGTCAGCGGACTTGCCGGAATTGGTCGTACCCACCTAAGTGCTATCGAACGGGGAGAACGAAAGCCAACATTAGAAACCTTTTACAAGATCGGCGAAGCCATTGGTATCAAGCCAAGTGTTTTACTTTCCGCAATTGAACAGGAAATAGATAAATAACAACCGGGTGCAAACTGAACTGCACCCGGTTGTTCCTTATTTGAATGTATAGCCGGCGGCAAGCAGCCGGTCAAGCGCCGTGTTTGCCTCTTCATCGGTAAACAAAGCGGTAAACTGCTTTTTCACCGCCAACGCCTCCAGACTCAAGTCCAGTCTGCCCTTGTCAGCCAGCTGAAAGAAGCCGTCGCTCTCCCTGTGTCCGGAAAGACACCGGTGGACGCCTGCCATATCCGCAACAGGACGAATACGGACGCCCAAGGCTGCCGCCTTTTCCCGTGCCGTCGCCAGAGCGGCAAGAATTTTTTCTTCCATATTACTTTTCCAGGATCACAGGACCGTTATTGGCAGCCAGACCGGCAAGGATCTTCTCCGCTGCCTCGTCGGCAGATACGGTCACCTGCTCGCCGGTGCGCATATCTTTGACAGAGCACTTGTTCTCGGCGATCTCGTCTTCTCCCAACAACACCGCATAGGGAACACCCAGCTTGTCCGCATAGCTCATCTTTTGCTTAAATTTCTTCTGCTCGCCGTAAAGCTGCACCCGAATACCCTTGCTCCGCAGGCCCTCCGCCAAGGCGATCGCCGGGGCAGGATCGGCAGTCATAGGCAGCACCAAAGCATCCGCAGGTGCGCTGGGCAGCTCCGGATTGAGAAGTCCCTGCTCGTCCAGCACATAGAACAGCCGGGTCAGACCGATGGAAATTCCCACGCCGGGCAGCTGTTTTTCCGTATAGTAGCCGGCAAGGTCGTCATACCGACCGCCGGAGCAGACAGAGCCGATCTCCGGATGATCCAGCAGGGTGGTTTCATAGACAGTGCCGGTGTAGTAGTCAAGTCCTCTTGCAATGGTCAGATCCACGGCAAAATTCTTCTCCGGAACACCGAAGGCTGCCAGATTGGCGGTGACCGCCTTCAGCTCTGCAAGACCCAGATCGAAGATCTCGTTTTTGCCGGCATAGCCTTCCAGAGCAGAGATAACCTCTGCGTTAGTGCCGGAAATGGCGATGAACTTCAAGATCTCGTCGGCTTGCTCGCCGGCAAGTCCGCAATCCTCGATAAGAATGGTGCGGACTTTGTCTGCGCCGATCTTGTCCAGCTTGTCCACGGTACGCATGATCTCGCCGCTCTTCTCGGAGAGATTCTGCATGGCGTAGAAACCGTTTAGGATCTTCCGGTTGTTCACCCGGATCTGGAAGCGCTCCAGACCGAAGCCCCGGAACACCCGATAGATAATAGCGGGGATCTCCGCTTCGTTGAGGATATCCAGCTTGCCGTCGCCGATAATGTCGATATCCGCCTGATAGAACTCACGGAAACGACCTCTCTGCGCCCGTTCGCCACGGTAGACCTTGCTGATCTGATACCGGCGGAAGGGGAAGGCAAGATCGTTATAATGCAGCGCCACATACTTGGCAAGGGGCACTGTCAGATCAAACCGCAGGGCAAGATCGCTGTCGCCCTTCTGAAAACGGTAGATCTGCTTTTCCGTCTCGCCGCCGCCCTTTGCCAAAAGGATCTGGGCATCCTCGATCACCGGGGTGTCCAGGGGGGCGAAGCCGTAAAGAGAATAGGTGTTCCGCAGGATGCTGAGCATCCGCTCAAACTGCGCCTGCTTGCCGGGCAGCAGTTCCATAAAACCGGACAAAGTCCGGGGTTTGATTCTTTCCATAATCATCTTCCTTTTTATAAAGCCGCCCGCCGGAAGGCTGAGCGGCTGATGCTTTTAATATCGGGGGGTAGTATGCAGCATTTCACGCCAGTCCAGATCGCCCCGCTGCAGACCCATGATGGCAAGCTCTGCGCTTGCAAGGTTGGTAGCAATGGGCACATTGTGTTTATCGCAATGGCGGATAGTCTCCATCAGCTGGCTGTCATCCCAGGGGTCGATGGTATTGGGATCGTTAAACAGCAGCACCAGATCGATCTCATTGTAAGCGATCCGGGCGTTGATCTGCTGATGACCGCCCTGTTTATGGGAAAGGAGCAAGGTAATAGGCAGACCGGTATTGTCTGCGATCAGCCTGCCGGTGGTGGCGGTAGCAAACAGATTGTGCTTGATCAGCACGCTTTTGTAAGCCGTGCAGAATTCCACCATCAGCTCTTTTTTCTTGTCGTGAGCCAAAAACGCAATATTCATTCCTCTCTCCTCCTGTTTTTATAGCTTTACAGGGACATTGAATCCCTGGATTCGTCTGGCGATCCGGCGGCAGGCGGCAGCTGCGCCCTTACGGGTATAGCCAAGCAGCGGCTGCTTGAAGGCAGCGGCAAGGACAACGCTTTCATCCTCCGGCACTAATCCGATCAGCGGAAGTCCCGCCCGGTCCATCACATCGTCCACCGTAAGATCCATGGCAGCTGCCATTTTCTTGCTGATCCGGTTGACGATCAGCCGGACATTGCTTTTGCCCATCAGCTCCAGCACCTCTCCTGCCCGGGCGGCATCCCGGACTGCAGCCGGGTCAGCGCCTGTGACCAACAAGATCCGGTCAGCAAATCGGGCCGCCAGCTGGAAGCCTGCCTCAATGCCCGCGGGGGCATCCAGAAAAATATAACTGTATTTCTGCCGCGCCCGGTTCAGCATACTGCCGAAGGCAACAGGGTCAACGGCATCTGCCGGGCAGTTCATAGGCGCTGTGAGAAAGTGCAGATTCTGATACACCGGATGAACAGTAGTCGTTTCCAAACCGTACTCCCCGCTGCAAATCTCCAGAAAGGACAGAGCGCCAAAGTCGGACATGCCCAAAGCGATATCCAGATTCCGCAGTCCCACATCGCAGTCGATGCACAGCACCCGTTCGCCCATTTGCGCCAGGGCAGAGGCGATACCGGCGCACACAGAAGTCTTGCCTGTGCCACCCTTGCCGGACAGAACTGCGATCAATTCAGCCATGGATACCGCCTCCTTTGCCAAGATATCCCTATTATAAAGGAAAAACGCCCATAAAGCAAGAGGAAAACCAAGTGTTTTCAAAGGTTTTTTCAACACAATGCCCAAAACACGCCCCGGTTTTTCACCGGGGCGCGCTTACATTATTTTGTATCCGCAGTTTTAGCGGCTCTTCGTTGCTGTTTTTTGAGCTTGTAAAGTTCCTCTGTAGCGATCCGGGTCTTGGACACCACATCTCCCTCCTGCGGGAAGCAGTAATACAAAACATCATTATTTCCGATGCAGATCACATCCCCGATCTCGTACCAGAAATAATCGGCGTATAGACTGTAACTTGTCAGCGGCTCTTGGGTGTAGAAAAGCTCTCCGTCGCAGCCGGTGAGCCGGAAGCCGTTCTCATCGTGCTCCAACCGACCTTCGCCTACCATATAGATCGCCTTTCTATCCACCATGACGCCGATCTTCACAGGCACATCCAGCCGGTAAGTTCCCTCTTTCAGTTCCTTGCGGACCTGCTGCCGCTGCCAATCGTACCAGTCGGGAATATGGGTAAATGCTCCATCGACCTCCACAGCCTGCAGCCAGCCCAGCTCCGTCAGCTCATAGGCTTTTCCGCAGTCCTGGCAGGTAATATGGATACCCTTGCCCTCAGTCTTTCCCTCTGCGCCGCAGTGAGGACACTTATAGAGAATCCGGTTCAGTCCGTCTGCCCGGAAGGGCTCGCAGATCCGCACCTCATTTTCCTGCTGCCACTTGAAGTTATCGAAACCAAAGACCTCGTCCAGCATAGCATCCAGCTCTGCCACAGACTTTTGTTTCAGCTCCTGGGCAGACACAAGGCATTTCACATCTGCCCGCACCTTTACTTTCCGCTTCTGCAATCCGTTATACAGCGGATCTCTGGCAAACGCCCCCTGAGTGATCACCGTAACCACCGGCACACCCAGCTTTTTCAGCAAAACGCCCATTTTCCGGGGTAGGGCGGTTGCCCGTCCGTCGAAGGAATAGCTTGCCTCCGGGAACATAAGCACGCTGGTCTTTTTCTTTTTAAGAAGATACTCCATATCCCGTATCAACGTCACATCGCTGACAAATTTCTGAGTGGGGATGCAGCCGATCAGCCGCATAAGAAGATCCTTACCCACAAATCCGTCAGAGGTACAGACGATACCGTAACGCTTGGGGAAAAAGATCCTGGAAACGATCTTCAGGTCAATAAAACTGGAGTGATTCATCAGAATCAGGCAAGGCTCCCGCTTTCCGATTCGCTCCATGCCGTGCTTTTCATATGTAAAATGCACAGGCACAAGATCAAAAATTGCCAGCACCCGGATCACCATCTGCAGCAGTCTGTTGGGCCGCAAGGGTTTTCTGCGCTTGGGTCGGGGCAGTGCCATTACCTCTCGGTATGACCGCTCTTTCGTTTTAATCTTCATTTTCTTCTCCCTGCTCTTGGATCTGTTTTTGTCGGTTTGCAAACAGCTTGTCCGGGTCATGGGGCTTAAAGCTCTGCCACACCAGAATCACCACCGCCGCCAGACAGCTTACCGCCGCCAGTATCTGGCTGACCCGGAAAGGACCCCAGTACAGGCTGTCCATCCGCAGTCCCTCGATCCACGCTCTGCCAAGGCCGTACCATGCAGCGTAGCCCAGGGCGATCTGTCCGTCATACTTCCGCTTTTTGGACAAAAAGTGCAGCAGTACAAAGCCGGCAAGATTCCACAATGATTCATATAAGAATGTGGGATGATAGTATTCAAAGGCATTGGTTTTGGTGTTGAAAAGACCCATGCGGAAAAAGCTGTCTGTTGCTGCGCCGAAGGCTTCCCGGTTGAAAAAGTTGCCCCAGCGACCCACGCTCTGTCCGATCAAAAAGCCCAGCAGCACCAGATCCAGCACCGCAAATACATTCAGCTTTTTGATCTTGCTGAAGACCACTATGCCAACAATAGCGCCCAGTACGCCGCCATATATGGCAATGCCTCCCTTCCAAATATACAAAACAGAAACAGGGTCGGAGGCAAACTCCTGCCACGAAAACACACAGTAATAGATCCGTGCGCAGATGATGGCAAAGGGGGTCACCCACAGTACGCCGTCAATGATGTTATCCTCGGTCAAACCGAACTGTTTACTTCTGCGGCAGGCATACACAACCGCCAATATTAAACCTAAAGCAATAATGATCCCGTAAAAATACACTCTGGGTTCATCAAAGGGGATTCCTCTGGGAGGATTGATCTCCAATCCCAGAAAGGGAAACGAGATCGCGCTGTAATCTCTGGGATTCATGGTTTCTCCTCCTGTTCATTGGGTAGGATCACAGACAGGCAGCACCGCTGCTGTGTAACGGTTTCGCTAATAAAGTCCAAAATCTCCCGGGATTCCACTTGCCGGTAAACCTCCGGGAAGCGGAAATAGTCAAAGCCGGAAAAATGATAAGCGCAGATCCGGAAGGCGGTGGAATCGAAGCTGTCCAGATCCCGGACCCGGCGGCCCAGAGCGCTGCGCTTCATCCGCAGAAAATCCTCCTGGGAAATGCCCTGGCGGACAAGGTCTTTTGCCTGCTGCAAAATAGCGTCCCTTACCGCCTCCGGATCGTCGCTGTCGCCGGAGCAGGTGAGCATGGACATGCCGTCCACCGTTTCAAAGCCACCGCCAAAGGACGTGTCGATCAGCCCCTGCTCATAAAGCCGCAGATACAGCGGTGAGGACTCTCCAAAAAGCGCCTCTGCCGCCAGATCCCCCACTGCCTCCCGGCGGACGGCTTCCTCTCCGCTTCCCAGCGGCTCGCTCTTGAAGCCTAGCTGGAACATGGGCATCGCCACTTCCATCCGGTCAGTGACCAATGCCTGCGGGCAGGTCATTTCCTCATCCCACCGGCTCTGCCGTTTTACATCATGCCGGGGCGGATTCCCCAGCACCTGCCGGGCGATTTCCGACACCTTTCGGGGGTCTGTATCCCCCACTACGCACAAAAGCATATTCTCCGGGGCGTAAAACGCCTGATGGCACTTATAAAGCACCTGAGGATCGATCTTGGCGATGGTTTGCCGTGTTCCCAGGATCGGTACCCGAATAGGATGCTCCCGGTACATGGCTTTCATCAGATTTTCAAAAACCCGGGTGTCCGGAGCGTCCTCGTTCATGTCGATCTCCTGCCCGATGATCCCCTGTTCCTTCTGTACGCTCTCCTCTGTAAAATAGGGCTTGGACACAAATTCCAGCAACAGCCGAAGATTCTCTTCAAAAGCATCGGTACAGGAGAAATAGTAGGCGGTCATATCATACCCGGTAAAGGCGTTAGGAACAGCTCCCAGCTGGGCAAACTCCGCGGTAATGTCCCTGCCGGGCATGTCAAAGAGCTTATGCTCCAAATAGTGGGCAACGCCGGCAGGAGAATCCTGTTCCACCCCGTCCATAGAAAACTGGGTGTGGATCGCGCCGTAATCGGTGACAAAATAGGCGATCTTCCGGGAAAATCCCGGCTTGGGAACGATCGCAACGGTCAGCCCGTTTTCCAGTTTATCCCAAAATACCTGCTCGGAAAGGGCGGGGTAACTCCTTGCTTCCATTACCGCTCCCCCCTTAAGAAATAAACTGTGTGCAGCTCCAGGGTAGATGCCACTTGGGCAACCTGCTCCTTCGTCACCTGCTCCACCGCTGCCATGTATTCCCCGGTGGTCATATTAAGACCGCTGAGGGCAGCGGAGGAATAATAACTTTCAATTGATCCGGGGCTGTCATGGGTCCCCCGGAGAGTGGAGATCAGCGACTGCTTAGCCGCCTCCAGTTCCTGATCGGAAATATCCCCCTTCACGCAAGCATGAAGCTGGTTCATGACCTCCCGGCACACCTGGTCCTCTTTATCAAAATCAATGCCGGCAGAAACTGTAAGGATGCCCTTTGAACCGTGGAAACCGGAGCCTATGTCGTAGCAAAGAGAGAGTCTTTCCCGGATCTGCATGAACAGCTTGCTGATCATACCGCTGCCAAAAATGCAGTTTAACACCTGCATGGCGGCAAACCGGGGGTCCCGGCTGGTGATCGGTGTCACAAAGCCCATGCTGAGTTTCCCCTGGGCAACATCCATTTTTTCCGTATGCCGGCCTTTGCCCCCATCCCGAAAGGCAGTCTGAGGCGGCAGGTTTACATAATTCCTGTTTAATCTCACCAGCATGGGTCTCAGCAGGTCTGCCACCTGCTTTGGCTCTGCCGAGCCCACATAGAAGATCTCCACAGGACTTTCCCGCAGGATCTTTTGGTAGTGTTCATAGGCAGACTTTGGCGTGATCGCCGCCACCTGTTCTGCCTCACCCAGCCGGGGAATGCCAAAGGAATCCTCCTTGCACATGTGTTTAAACATCTGGGCAGAGGCGTAGGAACGCTTGTCATTCAATTGGGATTCAATGGTAGCGATAAGATTTTTCTTCTCGCTCTGCACATAATCTTCCCGGAATACGCCCTTCTCCAGCGCCGGCTGGAACAGCAGCTCTCCCAGAAATTCTATCATGGGAGCAAGGACTAAATCCCCCTCCAGAGCATATTTATCCTCAATAAAACCGCAGTACAATCCTGTTGTCTGATAGTCGCCTACCCGGCGGATAGACGCCCCCACAGCCGCGCCGTACAGATCGTCCAGCCGCAGGATAATATCCCGCA
>JAZNZT010000055.1:0-15553 GCA_045595075.1 Faecousia sp. | reverse complement strand
GAACGGTATCTGACAGAAGTGGTGTTCAAGAAACCTGTCTTCGTTACCGATTATCCCAAGGACATCAAGGCCTTCTATATGAAGCTGAACCCCGACGGAAAGACTGTTGCTGCTATGGACTGCCTCGTTCCCGGCATCGGCGAGATCATCGGCGGCAGCCAGCGTGAAGATGACTACACCATTCTGGAGAACCGCATCCGGGAGCTGGGTATGAATCCGGAAGACTACGGTTTCTATATGGATCTGCGGAAGTACGGCTCTGCCCGTCATGCCGGCTTCGGCCTTGGCTTTGAGCGCTGCGTCATGTACCTGACCGGCATCACCAATATCCGGGATGTACTCCCCTTCCCCAGAACCGTAGGCAACTGCGAACTCTAATCTGTTTACCGCGTCTGTCTTTTGGCAGACGCGGTTTTTATACGCATGCCTATAATTTGGAGATAATTGCATATCCTATCTCCGGAGGCGTTGCGTGCATGAGGAAAAGTTTGATGTTGCTCCTGATATTTCTTTCTCTGCTTTCCGGTTGCAGTCGGGTCCACACCCCCGAGGAACAGGAAACCGGACTGCGGATGGTAGTGCAGATCGACGTGTCCTGTTCTCAGGACGGGGAGTCTATTCACAGAAGCTACACATCAGAAGATAAAATGGAAGCCATGCTGCTCTATTTGCGGCTTCTGAAGCCCCTGGGCCCTGCCGAGACAGATCCGGAGGAGTTGCTGGGGCCTGCCAATGAAATCGTGGTTCGGTTCTCCAACGGACAGCAACGGATCTATCGTCTCCGGGCAGACCGTTTCCTCTCCACCGACAGTCACCCATGGCAATCGGTAGATCAGGTACACGCCCAGGAGCTTTATAAATTGGTAATGCTCATGTCCAGCGATGTGTTATAATAAAAACCGCAGGAATCGGATGATTCCTGCGGTATCGTTTTATTTGTTGGAGGAGTACCAAAGAGCGACCTTGCGGATGGCAGCGATGATCTCGCTTACATCCTGCTCAGAGAAGCTCTCCTTGATATACAGGCGGACGGTGTTCTCCAGAACATCCTCTGCCTGGGGGCACATTCCCGATTTGTACTCGATTTCTCTTCCATAATAGGGAGAGTCAAAGGGTGCGTGGGTTCCCTCAAAACCGATCTTGTTTTTGAACATATCATATTCATAGATACATTGATCGATATATCCCTTATAGCAGGGAATACCCTCGGCTCTCAGCGCCTCCATAAAGGTAAGGATATCTGTTCCCAGCTCCTTTTCGTTGATCCGCATTATATAGGAGAAATAGGAGCTTTTGCAGTCTTCCAGAACTGCGGGAGGATAAATTCCGGGCAAGTCCTTGATCTCCCGGGAGATTTTATCTCCGATCCGGTTTCTTCTCTCGCAAATAGAAACCACCTTATCCAGCTGGGCAACGCCCACAGCACCCACAAGCTCGCTCATGCGATAGTTGGGAGCGATATGATCAATGGTTCTGCTAACAGAAACGCCAACCCGGCTGTAATTCTTATCGGTAAACTTCCATGCTCTGTGGTACAGTTCCTCGTTGTTGGTAATGCACATACCGCCATCGCCTGCGGAAATATGCTTAAAATCATTCAAAGAGAAGCAGCCGACGTCTCCGATAGTACCTGCCAGACGACCCTTATAATAAGTCATATACGCCTGGGCGCAGTCCTCGATCACAGTGATGTTGTGCTTTTTGGCGATCTCCATAATCGGATCCATATCCGCAGGGTTGCCCATCAGGTGAACAACCACGATTGCCTTGGTCTTGTCTGTAATGCAAGCCTCAATGGATTCCGGGGTCATGTTATAGGTGTAGGGGTCAATATCTGCAAAGATGGGAATGGCGTTCTGGTAGATAATACCGATGATACTGCCCATGTCGGTGACCGGGGAAGTAATGACCTCGTCGCCTGCAGTAACGCCCACAGCACCCAATGCGGTATGGACTGCAGCTGTTCCTGAGGAAGTGGCCACGCAGTAGTTCATTCCGTACAACTCCGCAAACTTCCGGTTCAGCTCTTTGACTTTGGTTCCCCGCCAGTAGAACAGGGTGTCCTAATTCAAAGCCTCTTCCAGCTGCTTTATTCTTCTTTTCCGAATCTGGGTTCTGTTGTAAATGGGGTGGTCTTGACTTTGTCTCCGCCGTGAATTGCCAATTTTTCCATAATAACATTCTCCTTTCGGTGACTTTGTTATATTTATAATATAGTTTTGCACGCTGCTTTCCAATGGCTTTTTATATCCAAATTCTGTCTTTTTCGAACATTCCTATTCCATAATTAAAAATATCCGTTACAATGAGATTATCGGAAAGGAGGGAGCTTATATGAAAGGCGAAATGCTTCTTAAAGAATGGGATATCACTATTACCGACATTACCAACTGTCACGACGATATTACCCTTTCCTACAAATGGAAGATCCCTCATCGCTCCACGGGAGACACCTGCTATCTGATGCTGGGTCTTGAGGGAAGAACGCAGTTTTCCACAGCAAAGGGAGTCTTTTCCATTGGCAAGGCGGAGATCCTCTTCCTGCCGGAAAATCTTCCCTATGTAGGCAGCTGCACCGAGATCCCTGCCAAATGCGTCATGGTTCGCTTTCAGATTGGCAATAAAACCGGCTTTGATTCCCCGATCCATCTGATGCCCAAACGGGTGGAACAGTATCAGGAGCTGTTCTCTGCCATGAAGCAGACCTTTCTAATCGCCGATTACGGATACAAAACCAAGCTCAAGTCTACGCTGTACAACCTGCTTCACAGGATCATACGGGAGCTTATGATGGAAAACGCAGAGGAGTTAGGATACAGGAAGACCAAGGACTCCATCGTTTATATCCACGAACATTATGCCCAAACTGACATGCGGATCGCCGACGCAGTGGAAGCTTCCAGCATGTCCGAGGTCCACTTCCGGAGAATCTTTAAGGATGTTATGGGCATCTCTCCCCTCTCCTATGTCTCCCAGCTGCGGATCAAAAAGGCGCAAGAGCTTCTGGCGCACTCCGATTACCCCATCGGGCAGATCTCCGGTATGGTGGGTATTTGTGATGAAGTCTACTTTAGCAAATTTTTCCACCGGCATACAGGAAGGACCCCTAACCAGTTCCGCAAAAACCACATAAAAATGATTGGACACTGTGAAGTCACAGTGTCCAATTTTTTAGAGCAAAGGAATGCCGTTTTCTTCACAGATACGCATAGTCTCTGCGTCCCACAGACCGCTCTGGACCTCTCCGATATGGGCGCAGCCAATAAGCAGCATACAGAGCCTTGACTGTCCGATACCGCCGCCTACCGTCAGGGGCAGCTCACCATTAAGCAGCATTTTATGGAACGGCAACTGTCTTCTATGGTTGCAGTCTGCGACGGTCAGCTGTCTGTCCATTGCTTCCGGGTCTACCCGGATGCCCATAGAGGATATCTCAAAGGCGCAGTCTAACAGCTCATTGAAGAATATCAAATCGCCGTTGAGCGACCAGTCGTCATAGTCCGGTGCCCGGTTTCCGTGAGGCTTGCCGGAGCGGAGTTTGCCGCCGATCTGCATGACAAAGGCGGTTTTATGCTCTTTTAAGTATAAGTACTCCCGCTGCTCCGGAGTCTCGTCAGGATACAGGTCCTCCAGCTCCTGGGCGGTAATAAAAGACACCTCCCGGCAAAGCTGAATCTGGATCTGGGGGAATGCCTTTTTCAACTCCTCGCTCACATCGCAGATCACATCCGCGATAGCGGTAACCGTCTTTTTTAAGTATTCTTCCGTTCTGTCCTCTTTGCTTATGATCCGCTCCCAGTCCCACTGGTCCACGTATATGGAATGAATATTATCCAGGTCCTCATCCCGACGGATAGCGTTCATATCGGTATAAAGACCCTCGTGTATAGCAAAGCCGTAACGCTTTAGAGCAAGCCGCTTCCACTTTGCCAGAGAATGGACCACCTGGGCTTCGTCACCGATGGCAGGAATATCAAAGGACACCGCCCGCTCTTTGCCGCTGAGGTCATCATTTAGTCCGGAGCTCGCCTTGACGAACAAAGGCGCTGATACGCGCTTGAGCTGAAGCGTCTCAGTAAATTCCGCCTGAAACAGGCTCTTGGTAAGGGCGATTGCCCGCTGCAGATCGTAGCTGTTGAGCACGGCTTTATAGTTCTTCGGTACGATCACCTTATTCATGGCGAACCCCTCCTCACAGGAAAATTTTCGGTTAGTATACCACAAATACCAGACACTGTCAATTGAATCACAGGTAGGGCATCATGGCTTTTTGCAAATTTGCAATATACTTGGTATACCCCTTATGGTTGGGGTGGATATACAAGTCACCAAAGTCCGCAGTATCCCGGGAGACAAAGTCTGTACAGTCAATGACCGTCACATCCGGGAATTGCTCCATAAGCTGCCGGGTCAGCGACAGAAATTCCTCAGGTCCGCAGAAGGGCTTCACCGCCGCCTCGTTTAGATAATAAATCGGCGTAAATAAAAACTTCTTGGCGTTGGGATAATTTTTGCAGATTCCTTGCCAAAAGCCTGTGCAGTTGGATATATATTCCTCTCTGGAGCAGTTGCACCTGTCATTGATCCCATAGGCAACGGTAATGTAATCGATATTTTCCTTAGGCACTGCATAGGAAAGGGCGGGAAAGTATTTCTCGCCGCCCACGCCCTTATTGATTGTATCTGCCTGAAGCCAGTCCCGGAGCATAGATGCATAAGTTTTTGATGAATAAATGCTTCCCGATCCCTGGGTGATAGAATCGCCATAGATCAGCAGTTTCCGGTTCTTGGTCACAGGACGGGCAAAGGACGCGCCCTCCAGTTCTATATTTGTGATTCCCAAATTCATGGACCAGGGAAACACGATCCGCACAGTTTTAATGCCTTCTCCCAGCGTAAATACGCCGGAGGGATCTTTTGCTTTGTAAGCGGCCTTATTGTAATCTCCGTTTTCCGCATTCTCCGACACATTGGACAAACGCCCTATTCGTTCCTCGTCCACAAGAATATCATAGGAAAAATAGTCTGCATAGTTTCGCTCCGGAGGCGTAGTCACCTGCAAAGAAAGAGCTGTAGCATCTGTGACAAACTCCATCTGGATGCCTGCCGTAGAACGGACCATTTTTACAAGATTGTCATGAGCCCTGTAAATTTCAAGCTCCTCTTCCGTAAAGCGGGAAAACCATACAGCTCCCTCTTCCTGCCATATCCGCTCTGCCCCCTGGGTAACGGAAATAATATCGGTAATATCCAGACGCATAAGTATTCTCTCCCCACTAACCGACTGCATCCAGTATACCAAAATATGATACAAAATCAAGACACATATTGACATTTTGAATTACACTGAATATGATTACAGTAAGCTTCACAAGGAGGGATCGCCGTGCGTATTGTGCTGATGACAGATATTGAAGGCGTTGCCGGTGTAGTAAATTTCGAGGACTGGACAAAGCCGGAAGGACGCTACTATGAACAGGGCAGAATGCTGATGACCGAAGAAGCAAACGCTGCCATCCGAGGTTTCTTCGATGCGGGCGCTGACGAAGTAACTGTCATTGACGGACACGGTCACGGAGCGATCGATCCCATTCGTCTGGACAAGCGCGCCTTCTACTCCCGAGGCTGGGCGGTTTTCCATCAATTCGGTTTGGCAGATAATTTTGACGCCTTTGCGGTGGTGGGTCAGCATGCCAAGGCCGGCACCCCCTTTCCCACCTGACCCACACCGGAGATTGCGGCTGTCTGGAGTCCCGGATTAACGGAATTTCTGTGGGAGAATATGCCCAGTGCGTAATGATCTCCGGATTCTACGGTACTCCTGCCATCTTCGCCGCCGGCGAACGGGCCTTTGTGGAAGAAGCCAAAGCCCTAACCCCCTGGGTCCACACGGCAGAGGGTAAGTACGGCGTGACCCTGGACAACGGCAGAGACCTTACAGCAGAGGAATACCGCGCCCACAACACAGGCGCTGTTCATGTACACCCGGAGGTAGCGCGGGAGCGGATCTATAAAGGCGCAAAGGCCGCTCTGGAAGATTTTATTCAGAACCCGGATAAATTTAAGGTCCTGTGTCCCGAGCCGCCCTATGTATACGAAACATGGCGCCGTAAGAGTAAAAACGGACCTGCCCATAAAATCATCCGCCGCCATGATTCCGATATCGTCGCCATGTTCGGCGCGCCCAATGAGATCCTCCCGGAAGGCACATACGAATTGCCATATTAACAAACATCCCGACCCAATAGGGTCGGGATGTTTTTGGTCATGCAATTCCAAAAAGCTCTAAAAGCACTTTTCCCGCCAGCAATAGGATCACGATCAAAATAACCGGACGGACGATCTTGGATCCGTTCTTCAGTGCCAGACCCGCCCCAAAGTACTGTCCGGCAGTGGCAAAAACTGCGGAAATAAGGCCCAACGGAATCATCACCTTGCCCGCAATCAAAGAGGTTGCCAATGCGCCTATATTGGAAGCCAGATTGACCAGTTTTACATTGCCGGAGGATGTGCGTACATCTAACCTGGCAAGATAGCAGAAGGACAGTAACAAAAATGTTCCGGTGCCGGGACCATAGAAACCGTCATAAGCGCCGAACACCAAAGATGCGCCCCATACGATCCCTCTGCGCAGCCACTCGTTAAGAGGCTTCCGTTCTTCCGGCAGATCTTTTTTCTTCAAAAGGATCACCGCGATCACAGGCAAAACAAAAAGCAGCACAAGCTTCAGATATTGTTCATCCATAGCCAGATGCAGTTTTGTTCCCAAATGGGCGCCAACCAAAGCAAGCGCTATAGAAGGGATACCCAAAAACCAATCCACATACCCGTTTTTTATGTAGCGCACAGTGGATGCCACAGTGCCGATGCAGGAGGATAGCTTGTTAGTGCCCAGCGCATAATGCATAGGCAGTCCGGCAAGCAGATAAGTCGGCAGGGAAATAATACCGCCACCGCCGCCGATGGCGTCCATAAAGGATGCGCAAAACACTCCCAGGCAGACCAGCAGCACCACCCAGATAGGATAACCGAAGAAGTCCATATATCTCTCCTTATAAAGGAATTACCTCACAGATAAATGCATTGTAGCACAATTTTTAGATTTTTCAATATCTTAATACGGCAGTGTCCGTTTACGTGACCAGACTCTCACCTGCGGTTCGATTCCGACCGGCATAGCAAAAAAGCAAATACCCAAATGGGTGTCTGCTTTTGGATACGAATTGTTTTATAGGATTTAAGCAAAAAGTGAGGAATGGCGAGAACTTTTACCTGAAATAATTTATATATTAGCTAAATTTTGCGGCAAGCCGCAAAGCGAAATTACTTTATAGCTAAATTCTGTGCTATTGCACAGAGCTAAATTATATTCACACCAGCTGCCCGCAGGCAATTTAGCTTGCACAGCAAATTTAGCTGGCGTGAGCCAATTTTGCTCGCCAAAGGCGAATATAGCTGAAAAAGCACGCCGAAGCGTGCTTTTTCTGGTGCCGGTGTCCTGTTGCGGTGCCCGGTGTGCGCCTTGCCGACAGAGCGGCTGCGTTGCACACCGACCGCGGCCACTCGCTCCCCTTCCTTGACTCCGCCACAGGCAGCGGTCGGGTCGCTCCCCAGACTCGAACCGGTACGCTGTCGCCAGCGGTGGATTTTGAGTCCACATCGACATATGGAATATAAGGAATTCCCGCGTAATCCTATAGAAACTGGCGAACAAAAAAAACATTGCAGTGCAACAGCTTTTTCGTAGTTCGCCACTCAAAATTGCGCAAAATGGCATCTTGGATAAATATCAAAAAATAATGTCGTTGGTGGAAAATTGGTGGAATTAGGAGGAGCCTATTATGAAAACGATTAGTGGTCATTATGATACAGTGTTTTCAATCGCACATAACAATCGTACGTTTACACCCAGCAATGTAGATCCCAGCAGATCCTGTTGGAATTATAACTGCGTAACAGCGGGGCAACCAGTAGGGTTAGATTTTGAAGATAAAAGAAACCTCGCTAAATTTTGGGCCGACTATAAGGCTCTTTCTGAGGTATACTGGGAAGATCGAAGAATATCAAAAAAGCTTGCATATGAAGAATATTTGAGCCATCTGCAAAAGATGCGAAGATACCGGCCAGTTTGTCGATTAATTTACGACAACGGAATCAGCGGATTCATAACGCTGCTCTTCATACCTTTACTTCTTCCATGCGGAATATACATCAATTATAAAACAGAAAAAGCAAGAGAGGTATACGATAGAATTAAGGAAGAACAGTGGCTTCGAGACATGGAATTTAAGGTTGCAAAACTTTCTTTTCGGGAAGCAATTGCAGAGCAAGATAAGTTTGCTGGCACGCAGTATCTTCATCTTATGGATACTATAGTCAAAGAGATGGCTCAGCAAGCAGGCGACTTTGAAGTATTTTTTCAGAGCTCCCTTACAACAGAAGAAACACCTGCGCATTTTGCTACATTGGAAGAAATTTATGACAAAATATTCGAGCCATCTTTCCGTACGTTTCAAAACAAGCAGCGACCTTGCAGAAGATATAACGGAACCTACTTAGAGTCCATAAGGGAAGGAAGGCTACAAGAATCCAAGAAAAAACATCAGAGCCGAAATTCGAAAGTACGGAAGCCAGCGGAAGCAATTGAATTTGTTTTTGGCATTGGAGACATGGATAATACCGGCTATGAGAAGGCAAGACCTGATGCTGAAAAAGCAGCAATGTTACTAAAAGATTTCTGCGACCATTTAATGAAAGACCCAAAGCTATGTGCCATTACCACAAAGGATCTTGAAAACCCCAACTGGAAGCCTCCATTTAAAAATGGTTTGATTGTGTTAAATCTAACTGTACACTGTGACGAGGCAACCCCGGGAGTACATCTAACTTGCATTCCATATTCCCAAGATTGCCAGAGAGGTCCATCAATTCAGGCAGCTATGGGTAGAGCTTTTACCGGGATGGGATACCCATCTACCTGGACAAATATCTTGGACGACACAGGTAACCCTATCCCGAAACGAAGCCGCAAGGGCGAGATTGTCTATAACGAGGACGGGTCCATTCGTTATCAGCAGTGGCCGGACAAGCAAGGAATAATCGACTGGATTGAGGAACAGAAAGTTTGGCTCCAAAAAGAAATGTTAAGTCGGTATGGTTGGCCGCCTGAGTATAAAGGATCACACCAACGTGGTAATCTATCAACTCCAGATTATAAGGTTGCACGGGCCGAGGAACGTCGCCTAACCTTAAAAACAGAAGCTGAGAAGGAATTCTATGACTATATGAAGCAAGTCCGTAATCTTTCTTTAGAACTCCAAAACAGCGTCAAAACCCTCTTTGAGGATAGAGCAATAACAGATAAAATTCTGTACTACATCAAATACTGCTCCGAAAATGACTACGAGAAAATAGCAAATGAAGCCAATGTGTTCTGGGACAAATTCGCTTTGCTCGAAGAACAAAAGATGTTGGATCGGCTGAATGATAGAATGCAGGATGCACAAAAAAGGGTGAAAGAACAAGCAGCCAATGCAAAGAAACAGCCCAACCTGCCTACGCGCAATTCTCCTCGTTGAATCATAAATGAACAGCTCCTCCCAACAGACCAGGAGGAGCTGTTTTCTATTCGTTGAACAACACAACAGAGCACACTGTCGTGTGCGTCTTTACTTTGTATGCGCAGTGTACAAACCATTACGGAGTTCACTGTTTGCACGATGCTGACTGAAAATCAGTTTACAAGCACGCTTAACAGAGCCTTTATTTCCGGATTCCACATCTCAAACAGATTAACCCGCATATTCAAAAAATATTGCCTTCGAAAATTAACAACTACAGGTCATGATGTCTTCCTTCTAGAAATTCGGCAAGAATAACCTATAGATCCAACTCCTTCAGCAGATCTGCAACATATGTATTATTGTTATGCGATCCGGCCATATTGGTTTTCAGCTCATTGACTGACCTCTTCCAGCGTTCACCGGACAACAGCCGAAACCAACGGGCTACCTGGCAGAACGGCATCAACCACTTATGCCGCTGCAAAACGGGATAAAGTCCTTTCAGCATTCCATAGGGCAGAAAAATCTTTGAAAGGATCGAGGGCAGCCTACCCCCTTTTTTCACCTGCTGTACCACCGTCATATTTTCGACGGTTCCGTACACGCCGCCGAAAAGGATAAATGCCTCCATTTTTTGGCTCAGCTCTGTATACTCCTGCTCCCCAAACCACACCCCAGCAAGGCTCTGGGCAGCCCGAGCAAACTTCAAAAGGCCGCCTGTCTTCAGAAGTGCCTCTGTTTTTTCGGCGCTGTACTGCTCCCTGCAGTCCATGATCTGCAGGTCGATAAAGGGGCGGATACCGCAGCCGCCGGTAAAAAAATGGTTTGCCATATGCAGGATATGGTAAAAATAAAACAGCTCATCTGACATCCGCATTTGCATTCTATTCTCTCTAACCGGAGAAACACAACTCCATACCTCTGCTGCAATTTTCTGCGCCTTGGGAAAATACAGTTCATCCAGCAGTGTGTAATGCAGCTCTATGTGAACACCGCTTTGGGAGAACAGGGAGACATCGTGATATCCACGGCCCTCATTTCTGTAACCAAGTTTCGATGTCAGAATATCTGTCGCCCGTTCCAGGTCTTCTTCGCGAACCAGCACATCGATATCACAGCTTGTCCGCATCCAGGGCTCAGGATAGTAATCTCGGATCACCGCTCCCTTCAGCAGAACAAAGGGAATCCGCGATTCCTCCATTGCAGCGCTCAACCGTGCTGTTTCCCTTTGGCTTTGCTCAAATCTGTAGACCGCCGTATATACCGCCTTTGTCAGCTGCATACGCAGCGCAGGCGCATCCGGGATCAACTTATTTTTTGCTAGCGCATCCCCCGCCAGGTGCGCCAGATCATGGGCTTTGGCAAGAGCATATACTCCTTTGATGCATTCCGGTGTCAGCGCAGCCTTTATCTCCTCTGGAAGCTGTTCTCCGCTGATCTCCGCTCGAAGCAGCGCAAATAATTGTTCCTTCGCCCTGGCTATCCACCGGATTTTCTCGGCAGGTGTCAGTGTATCGGTATTGTTTAATGTTTGCAACTTACTCTGTCCCCGCTTATATTCCTAAATACTCTTGCAGCTGCGCAGTTTCATCCCTATTCTCTTCGCTGATTTTCATATTCATTTTCAACTCCCTAAAACCGTACTTCAGCTGTCCCTTTCTCAGCAGGTCGAACCATCGAACGATTTGGAACAACGGAATCAGCCATTTGTGCCTTTCCAAAACCGGGTAAGACATTTTAAGATAGTGATATGGAAGAAAAACACGCGTCGATATCAAATAACCGAGCCTTCCGCCTTTTTTCGCCTGCCCATATACCGCTTTATTTTCGTAGTTTCCGTATGTACCGGCTCGCAGGATATAATCTATCACCTGCTGTGTATGCAAATCCGGCTGTTCCCCGGAGAACCATACCTCCGCCACATGCTCCATTGCCTGGGCAAACTTTAAAAGTCCGCCTTCTTGCAAAAGTGCCTGACGCTTTTGGCTATCAAAGGTCATGTTGTGATTCATTAGCCAGATATCCAAAAAAGGTCGTATCCCGCAGCCGCCGCCGCGAATGTGTTTTGACATATGCGCCATATGGTAAAAATAACGCATTCCATCGGACATGTTGCGGCGATATATCTGGGTATCTTCTGCCGTGGCGTCATCCCAGATATTCGCCAGGACATTCCGGCAATTGTTGACTTCCCAACGAGGCTGTATGGTATCATAGTGCAGCTCCAAACGAACTCCGGCAAGGGAATAAAGTGCCATATCGTGGTCGCCGACGCCCTTAGCTATGTATCCCAGTGTTTCAACCAGTGCATCCGCCGCCTGCTGCAAATTTTCTTTCTTTACTAGAACATCAATATCGCAGCTTGTCCGCATCCAGGGCTCCGGATAATAATCTCGAATCACCGCACCCTTTAACGGAATAAACGGTATATGGGCGCTTTCCAATGTTTGGCATATCTCCCCATAAGCGTGGCTCAAATAAATATAGCGGCGAACTGCCTGCATAGACGCTTCTTTAAACTTCCGGGATACCTCACTGTCATCCAAAACGCCCAGTCTGTTCAGCGCTTGCCCCACAATGTGTGCCAGATCATGCCCCGCAGCGAGGTTGTATACCGCCTCAATCTGCTCTGAAGTCAGCCGCTTTTCTATTCCCGGGTTTAATTGAATACCGCAGATTTCCGATCGCAGCAGTTCAAACATAATCTCTGCAGTATCTGCGCTGTAGCCGATTGACATGATCCGTCTATTCCCCTTTACTATCATTATGGCATCTTCTCGCAACAATAAAGTCCTATATTATGCAGTGGCTCACCACTCCATAATGTATATCTTATCAAGAATCTCCCCGGTCTTTACAGATCCATTCTATAAACTCCCGAACGGCGCCGTTGCCACCATTTTTGGAGCTGACAAAGTCAGCCTGTTCCTTTACGCCCTCCACAGCATCTGCAGGGCAGCCGATGATTCCACCGTTCGCTTTAATAAGCTCCATACAGGGCAGATCGTTGATGTCATCCCCGATATATGCCACCTTACTGTAATCTGGTTTGTTTCCAAGCAGCTTGTTTAGACATTCAACCTTATCAGATATCCCCTGAAACAATTCGGTGATACCTAACTCTCTGCAACGGTTTTCCAGGATCTTGGAGCTGCGCCCTGTAATAATAACTGGGCGGATACCCGCAGGCATCAGAATCATACGAATTCCACAGCCGTCTTTGATGTCAAACGCTTTAAACAGCTCTCCGTTATCAGCCATGTAGATCTTTCCGTCTGTCAGTGTGCCATCCACATCCATGATCAGATACATTATTTGTTTCATGGAATATACTCCTCTGCTACTTACGCATATTTTGAAGGTGTAATAAACTTAATAACAATCCCCATCTTGCGGAGTCTGTCAATTAACCCCTTATAATATATGTTCCTAAATTCTGCCTGCTCTGCAGATACAGGTCTGCGCATGCTGGGGTCATAGTAGTTTTCATTAATATCTGCTGAAAAACCGTCAAAGCCAGCCAAACAGATTTCCTTTACACCACAAACCTTCAATAGATTAAATGCGATTACAGATGCCGAATCATGGGTACGTTCACCGACCTCAATCCAGTTTCTGTAATTGAGAATCTTAACATTACCCCGGCCTCCCTTCGACACGCTGGAGGGGGCAATCACATTACGACCATCAGCAACTGCCTGATCGTAGATATCCCTTCGGGTAGTAAGCATATAGTCAAAGGGAATATTCAATGTGGCATTCAGCCCTATGGTTGCAAATTCCGGATCCGCTGCGTACTGGCTGATTGCCGTCTGTGCCACACCTATGCTTTTCCCCGGTGCAATTAACAAAATTTTTTTGCCATTAAACTCTTTTTGTAATTCCTCAATAGTGGCTGCATCATCCACAGCCTTACTTTCATTATACTGTCGATACAGATCCTCAGCATAACTTCTATCAAAGGATATCTTTTTTTCTTCAGCAATCATTGCCAAAAGCTCTCCTACCTGATCAATAGGGAGCATATGCTTATTGTAAAAATGGCTGGCGTAACTGGGTGTGCAGTGGTTAGCAGAGGACAAATAGTATTCCACCGCATACCCCCAGTAAAATTCGGAATGAAGTTGGTTGATCACTTTGTCAATCACTTCCAACAAAGGCGCGACTTCATACTTTTTACCGTAATACAGATTCATGTGTTCCAACAGCAATTCAGTATTCAGGTTGCCAGCACCTTTTCCCATGCCCATGATTGAACTATCTAACATTAAATCACGATTGGTGGGAAATTGAAGCATCGCACAGGCGTTGGAGTAAGACATTTGCAGATTATTATGGGAGTGGAATCCCAATGTCATTGTTGGAATTAGATTATTATCTACCAGATGAAGCATTCGGTTCATATCATTCGGGCGCATCTCTCCAAAGGTATCTACAATATAGAAACCGGATGCATCAGGCAGCTCCCTGTTGACCAGGTCAATCAGTTCTAAGAGTTCCCGATCTGAATAGCGCAGTGTAATCATGGGCTGCACAAAGAATTCGTATCCCTTTTCGATAATTTTTCTTCCTAGCGAAATAATATCGAACATATTCTTCTTGTGAAACGCCAGCCGAATTCCATCAATACCATTCTCTGTGCGTGGCTGCAAATTGTCGATATTGTACTTTCCGTAGTCAATCATTGCAACATATTTAACGCCGGGCTTTTTATTTTTTAGGATGCACTGAGGAATAACCTGCTCATTCTTATACTGTGTCCGCCCGGCACAGGACCCTTTGCACTCATCAATATATCCAAGTTCGATTACGTCTACTCCAGCTGCTTCCTGTGCAGCCAGTATTTTTGACATATAGGCCTGACCGAAGTTAAAATCATTCACACAGCCGCCGTCACGCAGGGTCACATCCAAAACCTTCAATGATTTCATTTAAGCATTCCCCTTTTTGCTAAATATCAACATTAAGCAATGCTATTGCTAACTCAAAGTCTTCAGGATTATTAATGTCTACAGCTTCCTTAAAACTTACTTCCTTTACAAACGGATTCTTACCTATTCTGCGATGGTACTTTTCGAAAACTTCCTTTGTAAACACATATACTCCGGAAGTCTCCCGATAAATGGGTTTGAGATCCTGACTTCTGGGAACATTAGCCGCATCAAAATTTAGAGGTTCTCCATCCTGCCATAGATAATCCTGGATCTTCACTGCACAGAACGCAGAGTCGTATTTTCCGGATTGAACCGCTTCAATACACTGCTGCATTGTTTCGACTGTAATATACGGAGCTGTTGCATGCGCATAAACATAAATATCCGCATCATGCTCTGCCATAAATGTTTCAAATATCTGTGTAAAGTTTGATGTGGGCAGGTCTAAAAAGTCCGGTCGTTTTGCAAAAGCAACGCCCTCAGGAAGATAGGGAACTACCTCTTCTGAACTGCAAAAGACACTAACAGAATCAAGCATACCCGTTTTCTGCAAATTCTCCAATTCATACTGAAGCAGTGGTTTTTCGCCAAGCAATCTTGTGTTTTTGCCCGGACATCTTTCGTTATTCAGTTTGATCGGCATGATTGCAACAGTTTTCATGCAAATATCTCCTTCACCTATTTTCATTTCTTCCTAATTTGCTTTATATATCCAAACTAATTTAAAAACGGCAAATATTTATCAACGATAATCGCGGCAGGCACCGAATGCACCGTTGTCAGCAGGAAATATATCCACGGACTCACACCGGGGACGATTCTGTTGCCTACAGCCACCAAAACGGACAGAATATACAAATGCGCAATCATAATGGTAAGGCTTTGCCTGCCCATATATTCCACGAGTTTAGACCGTCTGCCGCCATACAGACAACCGGTCACCATCACAAGTCCCAGACAGATCAAGGCCGCACTGCTTAAAAACAACGGAATATTCCCCAATGTCAAAGGAAGCATACCGATTCTCTCAGGTTCGAATATGTATATATTACATAT
>JAZNZT010000054.1:0-3582 GCA_045595075.1 Faecousia sp. | reverse complement strand
TTTGAGGCGGAAAATACCGGCGTAAAGATCACCATGACGCCTATCAGTCATGAGGTGGTCCAGTTCACCGGCACTGCCATCTTCGGCGCATATCCCACAGATCTGATCACAAAATAAAAACACATCCGGCAGAGGCGATCCTCTGCCGGATATTTTTCATTGAGGGAATGCATAATGCAAAATGCTGAATGCTAAATGCATGTGTTGCTTTGCGACTTATTAAAATCATTTGCGGAGCAAATGCCACAATTTAGCATTTATCATTTAGAATTTAGCATTATTGCGGAAGAACGGATTCTTCGCTGCGCTCAGAATGACACGAATAATTGTCCATTGTCACTTGGCATTGCCCGGCCAGCGGTGTGAGATTCAAATAATGCAGGTTACCGAGCCCCCCTAAGGCGTTGGACGACCACTCAGGTTGGTAACGATTTGTCAGCCGGCACTGCCGGGCCAGCGGTGTGAGATTCAAATAATGCAGGTTACCGAGCCACCCCCTAAGGCGTTGGACAACCACTCAGGTTGGTAACGATTTGTCAGCCGGCACTGCCGGGGTAGCTTTGCCGCTGTCCGGGCTGTAAGCGTTGTCCTGGGCAGGATGGATCACATCATCCTTGACCATTTCCATGATCACCTTTTGGACGGTGTAATCATGCTCATAGGTAAAGGGGTTTTCCTTAGTGCCCATAATGTAGTCATAGAAATCGCAGACCATATCGTCATACCGGCAATCCGGGGGTACATCGGAAATGTCGATATCCTGCTTTACGTGCTTGTAAGGCTCCTGGGTGATGGAGGTGTCGGAATAGGTCATGGTAATGGGGTTTTCAATGGGAACGATGTTTACCGTGCCCTTGCTGCCGGAGATCATAAACTGCCGGCGACCCCAGCCGTTGACCTCCACAGAGCTGACGAACACCCTTGCCAGCGCCTTATCGTACTCCAGAACAGACAGGTTGTTGTCCGCCACATCCACGCCGTCCAGCATGGTGTGCTTCAGGAAGTTATGTACCTTTTTCGGCTCGCCCAGGAAATAGACGATCAGGTCCACCAGGTGGCTTCCCAGGATATAGTGGATGCCCCCGGGGAAGATGGAGAGCCACCGCTTGTAGGCAGGGCTGTGGTAGGTGCTCATCTCCGCGTTGATGGAATAGATCTCGCCCAGCTTGCCCTCTTTGAAGGCCTCGATGGTCTTGCGGATGGCGGGATTGTAGCGATACATATAGCCCATCTGCACCACAAGATTTTTTTCCTTGGCGATGGTGAGCATCTCCTTAAATTCTTCCAGTGTGCCGCTGCCCGGCTTGTCCATATGGATATGCTTGCCTGCCTTGACGCACTTGAGAGCCGTTGCCGTCAAATCGGGAACGGCGCTTTCTACGATGATCACATCACACTTTTCCAGCAGCTCCTCCTCGGAGTACCGCTTTAAGTCGCGATAGCATTCGTAATCGCCGCGTTGTTCATACCAGACAGGATCTTCCTCGGCAAAACCCACGATCTCAAACCGATCCGGGAATTTCCGGAATGCCTGCATTTTAGCTGAACCGTGGTTGTGACCGATACCGATCTGTCCTACGCGTAATTTTTTCATAACTTACCTCAATCCGATCCCTTCATGGCAAGGCCGCGGCCACCGTCAACGATGTAGACCTGACCGGTGACGAAGTTTGCCTTCTCGCTGACCAGAAACTCCACCACATTGGCAACGTCCTGAGCAAGGCACTTGATGCCCAGGAAGTTGGTGTCGAAAGCCCGGGCGTCGCCGCCCATGTCGTCGGGGCGCATGACAATACCGGGGGCAACAGAGTTGACATTGATCCGGTACTGACCCAGCTCCTTGGCAAGGGCGCGGGTCATGCCCACCACGCCTGCCTTTGCTGCGGCGTAGTCCACGCAATCCTTAAGACCGTTCTGACCCACCACGCTGGAGAAGTTCAGGATCTTGCCGCCTTTGCCCTGGCGGATCATCACCTTGGCTGCGGCGCGGCTGCACCACAGAGCGCCCATGAGATTCACATCCACCACCCGGCGGATCACATATTCCTCCTGCTGGGCAAGAGGCAGGTACTTGGCATCCGGACCTGCGATCCGGGCAGTGCCGCCAGCTACATGGATCATCATGTCCAAAGAGCCGAAATCGGCGGCAACCTGCTCCACGCAGGCTTCCACATTGGCAGGGTCTGTTACATCGATGGCGTAGGCCTTTGCCACGCCGCCTTCGGCGACGATGGCGTCCACCGCCTTCTGGGCTACGGTCTCGTTAATGTCGCAAACGGCGATCTGCACGCCCTCTTTTGCCAAAGTCATGGCGCAGGTGCTGCCGATGTATCCGCCGCCGCCGGTAATAAGCGCAGTTTTCATAGTTATCATTCTCCTTTTGGATTATTTGCTATAAGCATACGACGACGGCTGGCGGGTGTAAATGCCTCACTTGATATTTTTGGCATTTTCGATATTCATTTTTTACAATTTGGGGTTGCGCTGAAAAAAATACAGACTATAATGTAGATATACGTAAAAAATGAAGGGAGCGTGACTGCTGTGAATTTGTCCGAACTGATAGTCACCAGGATCATAGCAGTAAACCGGGTGAACATGGCTACCGGCGCGTACTCTGTCAGGCATCGCCCCTATTGCGCCTTGACACTGAAGCTCCGGGGCAGAACGGTGTATACCCAAAACGGAAGGGAGTACATCTCTGACTGCAACCATCTGATATTTGTTCCTGCGGGAGCGCATTACAGTTTTCACCCTGAGGAGCTGGGCGAGTGTATCCAGGTGGAATTTACCGCCGACTTGACGGACACCGGGATCTTAAGCTGTCCGGTAAATAACAGCGCCGAGCTGCAGACGATCCTGGAGAAGATCGAGCGTTCCTTTACATTTAAAAAGCCGGGCTATCACGCCTATTGCCTTAGCGGCCTGTATCGACTGCTCTATTCCATGACTGCCCAGAATCCCCAGGGATATCTGATCGATCTGAAAAAGCAGCGGCTGCAGCCGGGAGTGGAATATCTGGAATCCCACTATCAAGAGCCGGACTTGAATATCGACAAGATGGCAAAAGCGTCCGATGTCAGCGAGGTGTATTTTCGCAAGCTGTTTACCGAGGTCTACGGCATGCCTCCAAAGAAATATGTGAATCTGATCCGCATGTCCAAGGCAAAGGAGCTGCTGCTGACCAAAGAGGTCACAGTCCAGCAGGTGGCAGAGAAGGTGGGCTTTCACGATGTGTACAGCTTCTGCAAGTCCTTCCGCAAGGCCCATGACTGTACCCCTACCCAGTACCGGAAGAGCCGCTGGCCGGGCAATGCCGGCAGTGCCGGCTGACAAATCGTTACCAACCTGAGTGGTCGTCCAACGCCTTAGGGGGGTGGCTCGGTAACCTGCATTATTTGAATCTCACACCGCTGGCCGGGCAGTGCCGGCTGACAAATCGTTACCAACCTGAGTGGTCGTCCAACGCCTTAGGGGGTTGCTCGGTAACCTGCATTATTTGAATCTCACACCGCTGGCCGGGCAATGCCAAGTGACAATGGACAATTATTCGTGTCATTCTGAGCGCAGCGAAGAATCCGT
>JAZNZT010000053.1:0-10806 GCA_045595075.1 Faecousia sp. | reverse complement strand
GATGAAGCCTACAAGGCCAAGGCTAAGGAAGTTATCGTTGAGTGGAGCTATCAGCCCCTGGCAAAGCTGCATTACCGTCACCAGTCTTTGAAGACCTTGGGCGCTGTTCAGGAATGGCAGAAGGCACGGCTACAGCATTATTGTGATATCATTCCCGCCCGGATTCACCTCACCTCTGCCGATCCCGACGGACTGAAGGGTGTCAATGTTGCCAAGATGGCAAAGGCTCGTCAAATGAGCTATCCCATCGTCAAGCCTTATTCCGAAGAACTAAACGGAAAGCAGCAGTGGTGCATCGCTGCGGTTCCCGGGGCTGCCTGGGCGAAGAAGGTATTCCCGGGTCTGCGTACCAGTGTTGCTATGGAGAAGCTGTGGGAAGCCATCCTGTCCACTTCACGGGTAGATGAGAATCCTATTAAGGCTTGGGAAAACCACAATGCAGATCTTGCAAACCGTTGTGCCTATCTGAACGGTCTGGGTATCGAATCTCTGCACTATACTGCGGCCAACGGCACCGATCTGACTGTTGGTATGATCCCCGAGGCTGTCTTCTGCGGCGGCGGTGAAACTACCAAGAGCGGTGTATTCTTTAATCCAAACATCCCTACTGAAGAGTGCTTCATTTCTCCCATGAAGGGCAAGGCAGAGGGTATCGTTTATTCCACCAAGCCTCTGAGTTATCAGGGTCAGTTGATCGAAAACTTCTGGATGCGTTTTGAAAACGGCAAGGCTGTGGAAGTGGGTGCCGAAAAGGGCAAGGAACTGCTGGAACAGATGGTATCCATGGACGATGGTGCCGGTTACCTGGGCGAGTGCGCCCTGGTTCCTCAGACCAGCCCCATTAACCAGACTGACCTGCTGTTCTATAACACGCTGTTCGATGAGAATGCTGTTTGCCATCTGGCAGTAGGCCGTGGCTTTAACGATACCATTCGGGATTACCACAACAAGACCAATGATGAGTGCAAGGCTCTGGGTATCAATGACTCCATGATCCATGTGGACTTTATGATCGGCTGCGATACCATGAATATCGATGCCAACTGCGCGGATGGCAAGGTGGTTCCGATCTTCAGAAACGGCAACTGGGCGTTCTAAAATAATGTAAAAAAACAGAAAAAAATACTTGCATTTCTCAAAAGGATATGTTATGATATCCGGGCGATTAAAGATTGCTAGGGCAATTACGCCCTTTTATATGATGAGAAAGAGGTGAACGAAATGAGAGAAGGCATCCATCCCAACTACGAACAGACTACAATTCGCTGTGCTTGTGGCAACACCTTTACCACCGGCTCCACAAAGAAGGATATCAGAGTTGAAATCTGCTCCAAGTGCCACCCTTTCTATACCGGCAAGCAGAAGCTGGTTGACACCGGTGGACGTGTTGACCGTTTCAACAAGAGATTCAACCTGAAGTAAGACAAAATCAGCACTCTGCGGGGGTGGGGGGTTTTATATTTTCTATTGTCTTGGCGGTTATAGTTGTGGTATACTATAAGGTAATGAATGTACGGAGGATGTAAATGGAATCAACATTTGAGCAAAAGCAGGAGCGGGCGGGTCTGGTAGGACTGGACGCAGACTGTTTTACAAAGGCCCAGACCGCCACAGACGAAACTTTGGAGGAGTTGGAAGCCCTTCTGGAAACTGCCGGCGGCTTCTGTACCGGTAAGATTCTGCAGAAACGCCATACCCCGGATTCCCACAGCTTTATCGGCGAGGGAAAAGCGGAGGAGGTGCGTATGCTGGCAGAGTTTACCGAAGCTACCATGGTGGTCTTTGATAACGAGCTGTCTCCCGGTCATATTCGGGCGCTGGAAGAAATTCTGGGCGTAACAGTTTTGGATAGAAGTGCGCTGATTCTGGATATATTTGCCCAGCGGGCAAAAACAAAAGAGGGAAGGCTTCAGGTGGAGCTTGCCCAATATAAATACCTACTGCCCCGGCTGTCCGGTATGGGTAAGAGCCTGTCCCGGCAGGGCGGCGGTATCGGTACAAGAGGTCCCGGCGAGACCAAGCTGGAATCTGACCGTCGGCATATCCGGGAACGGATCGCCCGTCTCCAGTCCGAGCTGGAGCAGGTGCGGCAGGTCCGTGCTGTTCAGCGAGAGCGACGGATGAAAAATTCTGTTCCGGTGGTGGCGATCGTTGGTTATACCAACGCGGGAAAATCCACCTTGCTAAACAAGCTCACCGGTGCGGGGATCCCTGCCAACAACCGGCTTTTTGATACTTTGGACACTACCTCCCGGCAGCTGCATGTGTCTGACAATCTAGATGTGGTGCTGTCGGATACCGTCGGCTTTATCGCCAAGCTTCCTCACCATTTGGTGGACGCCTTTCGGGCGACTCTGGAGGAACTGGAATATGCAGATCTTCTGCTCCATGTGATAGACTCTGCTGACCCTAACCGGGAGGAGCATATCCGGGTGGTGGACAGCCTTGTGGCAAAGCTTGCCAAGCCTGGCACAAAGGTGCTGCGCTGTTACAACAAGGCAGATCTGGTAAGCCCGGAGGATATTCCCATCGGTGAAGATGTGGTAAAAATGTCTGCTGCCAGCGGTGAGGGTATGGATGACCTTTTGCAGGCCATTGAAAATGCCTTGGGGCACAGCCGTCATCATGTGGTGGTGACACTGCCTTATTCCATGGGCGGAATGGTGGAAACTCTCCACAGCAGCGCCCAGGTGCTGAATGTGGATTATACCGGGGAGGGAATCGTTGTGGAAGCGATCCTTGGCCCTATCCTTTATGGAAGACTGAAAGAGTATGTAACGAAGGAGTGCTGACATTGGAAGAGTATCTGGTGCCTACCGGCTATGGCGAAGATGAATTTGTGGAAAAGAAATCCCGGTTTATCGGCAGAGTCTGGTGCGTGGAAACAGAGGAAGAGGCACTGGAAAAGATCCAGGAGATGAAGAAGCAGTACTATGACGCCACCCACAACTGCTGGGCATATGTGATCAAGGACGGCGCAATGCGCTTTTCCGATGACGGCGAGCCGGGTGGTACAGCCGGCAATCCTATGATGCAGGTCTTGCAGCGGGAGCAGCTTTACAATGTTGTTTGCGTGGTGACCCGATATTTCGGCGGTATCCTGCTGGGAGCAGGTGGTCTTGTCCGGGCATACACCAAGGGCGCAAAGGTCGCCATTGATGCCGCCGGAAAGTCTATGAAACGGGTCTGGTCTGTGCTGTATATTCCTTGCCCCTACACCTTTTATGAACGGGTAAAGCTGGAGGTTGCTGCCTTTGACGGCATCATCCGGGATACCCAGTTCGGCGCGGAAGTGGAGCTGGAGATTTTGGTGGCAGAGGCAAAAGCGCAGGCGTTTTTGGACCGGCTGACGGATATGACCTCCGGAACTGTGGAGGGTATGGAGACCGGAAAGGAATACAGGGCCTTTCCTGTGGAAAAGGCAGAAGCTATGTAAGGGGGATATATATGACTGTTCGTGAAGAGTTGGAAAGACAGGAGCATGACCGGCTTGATCCCAAAGCGGCTTTTTCCGACGAGAGCAAAGGAAGGCCATCTCCGGAAATGCCCCGGGAGCAGGATGTGCGGACATGCTATCAGCGGGATACAGATCGGATCATCCATTGCAAAGCGTTTCGCCGACTGATGCATAAAACACAAGTATTTTTGCGGCCTGAAGGTGATCACTACCGCACCCGCATGACCCATACTCTTGAGGTGGCGCGGATCGCTCGCACCATCGCAAGATCGTTAAGCCTTAATGAAGATCTGGCAGAGGCTGCCGCCATGGGTCACGACTTAGGACATACACCATTTGGTCACGCCGGTGAGACGGCGCTGACAGAATGTCTTGGAAAACCCTTCCGGCACAATGAGCAGAGCCTTCGTGTGGTGGATATATTGGAGAACCACGGAAACGGACTGAACCTAAGCTATGAGGTCCGTATGGGCATTCTGGGGCACACCGGGGAGTTTGTCCCCGAAACTATGGAGGGGCAGATCGTCCGCCGGTCTGATCAGATCGCCTATGTAAATCACGATATTGACGATGCGATCCGGGCAGGGATCCTGCAGGATGCGGATATCCCGAAATCGATTACGCTGGTGCTGGGCGAAAACCACCGCACCCGGATCAACACCCTGGTGTGCGACATGATCGCCACCTCCCGGGAGGCAGGGCAGATCCTCCTTTCTCCCAAGGTGGACGAGGCGCTTAGGGATCTGCGGGCTTTTATGTTTGAGCGGGTCTATCGCAATCCGGTAGCAAAGGGAGAAGAAAGCAAAGCCCGGGATATGCTCCAGAGGCTTTATACATATTACTATGACCACCCCGAAGCATTGCCTGAGGACTTTCATCCCCAGCTTTCCTTTGAGGGAATGGGCAGGACCGTTTGCGACTATATTGCCGGCATGACGGACAAATATGCTGTCGATAAATATACAGAACTTTTTGTTCCCACAGGCTGGCATGTTAGAGGATAATGTGCTATAATATATAGGATTTGCAAAAATACAAGGAGAGGAGGCATAAGTCATGGCATTTCCCCCATCATTTATCGATGAACTGGTGGCGCGCAATCCCATAGAGGAGGTCGTGGGCCAGTATGTGACCCTGAAGCGTTCCGGCAGCAATATGTTTGGCTTATGCCCTTTCCATGGTGAAAAGACCGCATCTTTCTCTGTCGCCCCGGACAAGGGGATCTACTACTGCTTCGGCTGCCATAAGGGCGGCGGCGTAGTGAATTTCATGATGGAAGTAGAGGGACTGAGCTATCCGGATGCGGTGCGGTCCTTGGCAAAGAGGGCGGGGATGGAAGTCCCTGAGGACGAGCAGTACCAAAGCCGTTACCGTCAGCAGGAGCGCCTGTGGGCGCTAATGAAGGAAGCGGGGCGGTTCTTCCATGAGCAGCTTTACGCCCCCGCAGGAAAGCAGTGTTTGGACTATGTTCGGCAGCGTGGGCTGAGTAAATCCATTGTTACCCGCTTTGGTATCGGCTATGCTCCCGATTCCTGGAATGCGTTGGTAGATGCCATGCGGAAAAAGGGGTATACCGACCAGGAGCTGCGGGATGCGGACCTGGTAGGCGAGAAAAACGGACGGGTATATGACCGTTTCCGTAACCGACTGATGTTCCCCATTATTGATGTCCGGGGAAATGTGATCGGTTTTGGCGGCAGAGTACTGGATGATTCCAAGCCGAAATACCTTAACTCCAACGAAACATTGATCTTTAATAAGAGAAAAAATTTGTTTGGCCTGAATCTTGCCAAGAAAACCAAGGAAACCAGTATGATCCTGGTAGAGGGCAACATCGATGTGGTGGCTTTGCACCAGTACGGATTTGACAATGCGGTGGCGTCCTTGGGTACATCCTTAACGGAAGAGCAGGTGTCTTTGCTCAGCCGTTATACAGAGCAGGTTATTCTTACTTACGACAGTGACGAAGCCGGACAGCGGGCAGCCCAGCGGGCGATCCCTATGCTGGAAAAGGCTGGGATCCGGGTAAAGGTGCTTCAGATGAAGGATGCCAAGGATCCGGATGAGTTTTTGAAGAAATTCGGCGCGGACAAGTTTAAGCTGCTTTTGGAAGGCTGCTCCAACCGGGTGGAATATCAGCTTAACGCCATTGCCGGTAAATATGATATCCGGGAGGATGAGCAGAAGATCCGTTTTATCCATGAGGCTGCAGACCTGATTTGTACATTGGGCAGCGCAGTCCAGCGGGAGATCTACAGCGCCCGGATTGCTGAGGCGGCTAAGATCAGCGAGGAAGCAGTCAAAATCGAGGTAGGCAAAGCCTACAAACGCAGACTTGCCCGGGAAAAGAAAAAGCAGGAGAGGATCGATCTTGAGCCTGCCCGGGCAGTACAGCCAAAGGCGCGGACCATTCGCTATGACAACATAAAATCGGCTATGGCAGAGGAGAACATGATTGCCCTTGCCCTGCGGGAGCCTGCCCTTTTGGATCAGGTTTCTGACCTTGCGGCAGAGGATTTTTCCGTTGCCCTTTTAGGTCGTGTTTATGATCAGATCCTCCGACGGCACAGCCAGGGGCTGGATGTGTCTCTGGGTGTTCTGTCAGAGCTGACAGAAGAAGAAATGTCCCATGTGGCAGGTATTTGTCAGCGGCAGGAAGGTCCTGTGGATGAACGGGCTTTCCGGGACTGTGTCGGAATCATCCGCTCAGAGCGGCAAAGCTCCCAGGTGGCAAGCGACAGTGACCTTCTGGCATTTCGAGATAAGTTGATGAAGAGTAAAGGAACAAAGGCATGAGCCAAATGCTTTTAGAAAACACCCCTGTCTCTGCCGGTGAGGAGGATATTCGCCAGTATCTGCATGAGATAAGGCAATATCCTCGTTTGACGGCAGACCAGGAACGGGAACTGGCGATGGAATGCGCAAAAGGAGATCCGGAGGCGATCCGGACTATGGTCAATTCCAATTTGCGACTTGTGGTGTCCGTTGCCAGAGAATACGCCGGCAGAGGCGTCCCACTTATGGATTTGATCCAGGAGGGAAGTATCGGTCTTCTGGTGGCGGCAAAGAAATTTGACTACACTATGGATTGCCGGTTTTCCACCTATGCCACAAAATGGATAAGACAGGGTGTGACCCGGTGTTTACTGAACCACGCAGGTGTGATTCGTGTGCCTGTCCATACCATGGAGCGGATGCGAAAGGTTTTGGCGGTGGGACATGCGCTCCAGCAGCAAAACGGAGAAATCCCTACGGCAGAGGAGATTGCCCAGCAGAGCGGTATTCCGGTGGACAAGGTGGTAGAACTGATGCACCTGTTTCCGGAGGTATGTTCTTTGGATGCGCCTTTGCAAAATGGGGAAGATGGGTCGCTGCACCTGTTTCTGGAGGATGCTCAGACACCCCAGCCTCAGGAACAGATGGTCCGGGATGCCCTGAAGCAGATCATGGATTCCCTTTTGGGGATGCTGGATCAGCGGCAGCGGCAGATCTTGCGGCTGCGGTTTGGTATGGAGGACGACACCTGTTATTCTCTGGAGAAAATCAGCCGGATGCTGGATATTTCCAAAGAACGGGTGCGACAGATCGAGCATCAGGCAATCGTAAAATTAAAAGGATTGGGAACGGATCTGGGATTGGAGGATTTTCTCGAATGAGTGATTTGGAATTTTCATTTGCGCCGGCAGCCTGGGAGCTTGCTTTGGAGCAAATGAATCCCGGAGACAGCCTGTCTGCGCTTCGCTTTCTGACCCTTCTGGAAGGGGAGGATGAAGCAGAGGTAGAGGCAGCTTTGTGTGAATTAGAGCAGCGGCATATCCCGTTGGATATTACTGATCTGCCTATGTATTCCGCCTCCGGTTCCGGGGCTGTCCGTTTAAGACAGGAACAGGAACTGGTAAAAAAAGGACAGCTTCTTCAGGGGTTGGAGGAAAACGATCCTTTAAGGCTGTATTTAGAAGAATTGGCGGCTACCCCGGCGGCGGGAGACCCGGCGCTTTTGGCCAAATGTTATCTGGAAGGGGACGAATCTGTTGCGTCCCGTTTGGCAGAGCTGATGCTCAGCCGGGTAGTGGAGTTGGCGCAAAAGGCCGTGGGAAAAGGCGTTCTTCTGCTGGATCTGATCCAGGAGGGCAGCCTTGGACTGTGGCAGGGTATCATGTCCTATGACGGCGGCGATATTTATGCCCATACAGATTGGTGGATCGCCCAGTATATTGCCCGGGCGATCACCCTTCAGGCAAGATCCAACGGTGTTGGACAGAAGCTGCGGCAGGAAATGGAAGATTACCGGGACGTGGACGAGGACCTTCTGGCAGAACTGGGTCGCAATCCGACACCGGAAGAGATCGCCCAGCGGCTGCATATATCGGCTGAAGAAACAGAAGTCCTGGAGAGTATGATTTTGGCTGCCCGGGTTTTGGAACAGGCGCATGCATCACAGAAGCCTAAGGAAACCACAGCCGAGGACGATCAGCCGGTGGAAAACACCGCCTATTTCCAGAGCCGGCAGCGGATCGAAGAGTTGTTGTCAGGTTTGGATGAGCAGGATGCGAAGCTTCTTAGCCTGCGTTTCGGACTGGAGGGCGGACTTCCCATGACAGCTCAGCAAGTGGGTCAACGGCTTGGGATGACTGCCGATGAAGTTACGGCGCGGGAGACTGCCGCATTGGGAAAACTCCGCACACAGCAAGAATAAATACGGTTTCTCCGTAGAAAGAGGATATTTTATGGCAAAAACATACAGCATTGCGATCGATGGTCCTGCCGGCGCAGGTAAAAGCACCATTGCCCGGGCGCTGGCAAAAGAACTTGGGTATTACTATGTGGATACCGGCGCGATCTACCGCACAGTGGCATATTTTCTGGATCTTCTGGGAATCAGCCCCAAGGACGCAGACGGCGTCCATCGCTATATCGACGAGCTGACCATCCAGATCGAATACGATGAAGAGGGCAAGCAGCACATGCTGATGAACGGCATGGATGTGACTGGTGAGATACGGACACCGGATATTTCCCAGAAGGCTTCCCTGGTTTCAGCACACCCTGAGGTGCGGGAAATGCTGCTGGATATGCAGAGAGAGGTTGCCCGGAAGCACAACGTGATTATGGACGGTAGAGATATTGGAACGGTAGTCCTTCCAAAGGCGACTGTCAAGATATTCCTTACTGCCTCTGCGGAGGTCCGTGCAAAGCGCCGTACGGACGAGCTTCTGGCAAAGGGGCAAAAGGTGAATTACGAGCAGGTACTTAAGGATATCCAACAGCGGGATCACCAGGATTCTACCCGGGCGGTAGCGCCTCTGAAGCAGGCAGCGGATGCAGTTCTTTTGGATACTTCGGACATGGATATTGATGCTGTTCTGGCAGCCATGAAGAAGCTGGTCGAGGAGAAAATCGATTTATGAGCGTAAAGGTTGCTAAAAGTGCAGGCTTTTGCTTTGGCGTAGACCGGGCGGTAGAATTGGTGGAGCAGGCGGCAAAGGAGAAAAAACAAGTCCTGACCCTGGGCCCGATTATCCACAACCGTCATGCAGTGGAACGTTTTGAAGAAATGGGTGTCCGGGTCATCGAATCTCCGGAAGAGGCACAGCCCGGAGCCACGGTGGTCATCCGCTCCCACGGAGTTACCCGCCAGGTCTATGAAGAATTAGAGCAGCGTGGCGTGGAGATCATTGATGCCACATGCCCCTTTGTCAAGCGGATCCACGGGATCGTGAGCAAAGCTGAGGAGGAAGGACGACTTCCGGTGATTATCGGCACCCGAGCCCATCCGGAAGTGGAAGGTATTGCCGGTTGGTGCAAAAACTGCATGATCTTTGAGACGCCGGAAGAACTGGAAAATTGGGCAGAATCCGTCAAGGATAAGGAGAATTTGGCAATTTGTATGGTTTGCCAAACCACGTCCACAGAATCTTTGTGGAAATCGTGCGGAAAAATCGCAAAAAAACAGTTTACTAACTTGAAAATTTTTGATACAATATGTAAAGCTACTGAATCTCGGCAAAGCGAAGCGGCAGATTTAAGTAAAATTTGTCAGGCCATGGTCGTTGTAGGCGATACCCACAGCTCCAACACAGGCCGTCTTGCAATGATATGTCGGGAACACTGCGATCGGGTGGTTCTGGTGGATAATGCCACAGAACTGGATCCGGGATTCTTTCGCGGTATGGCTACTGTTGGAGTCACTGCCGGAGCATCAACGCCGGCGTGGATTATAAAGGAGGTCAACAAGACTATGAGCGAAATTCTGAATGTTGAGGCTACTCAGGAGGAAAATTTCCAGGAACTTCTTGAGCAGTCCATCAAGACTAATTTATATACAGGAGCAAAGGTTACCGGCGTCGTTACCCGTATTGGTTCGACGGAAGTCCAGGTCGACTTGGGCCAGCTGGCAGGCTACATCCCCAACGATGAAGTCAGCGCTGATCCCTCTGTCAAGCCTGAGGACGTGCTGAAGGTCGGCGACGAGATCGAAGTGTTCGTTGTCCACGTCAGCGACCAGGACGGTATCTGCAAGCTGTCCAAGAAGAAGCTGGACAGCATGAAGGTCTGGGACGATATTGCTGTCTGGTGCGAAGAGAAGACCACTGTTGAAGGTGTTATCAGCGAAGAGAACAAGGGCGGCTTGGTTGCCAATGTTAAGGGCATCCGCGTGTTCATTCCCGCTTCTCAGTCCGGTATCGCCAAGGGCGGCGATATGGCTGGCATGGTGGGCAAGACCGTTCAGCTGAAGGTGACTGAGGTCAACCGCGCTCGCCGCCGTGTGATCGGCTCTATCCGCGCTGTTAACTCTGAGGCCCGCAAGGCTGCTCAGGAGAAGCTGTGGAGCGAGATCCAGGAAGGCGCAAAGTATCATGGCGTTGTTAAGTCCATGACATCCTACGGCGCATTTGTGGACATCGGCGGCGTTGACGGCATGGTTCACGTTTCCGAGCTGAGCTGGAACCGGATCAAGACTCCTGCTGATGTGATCAAGGTGGGCGACGAGATCGATGTTTACGTCATCTCCTTTGACGCTGAGAAGCACAAGATCTCCCTGGGTTACAAGACCGCTGAGATGAACCCCTGGAATCAGTTCATGACTAACTACGCTGTTGGTGATGTTGTGGATGCCAAGATCGTCAAGCTGATGACCTTCGGCGCATTTGCTGAGATCATTCCCGGTGTTGATGGACTGATCCACATTTCCCAGATCGCTGACCGCCGCATCGGCAAGCCCGAGGATGTCCTGAGCGAGGGCCAGGAGGGCCAGGTGAAGATCACCGATATCGACGCTGAGAACAAGCGTATCTCCCTTTCCATCCGCGCTCTGCTGGAGCCGGCAGCTGAGGAAGCTGCAGAGGAAG
>JAZNZT010000052.1:0-53331 GCA_045595075.1 Faecousia sp. | reverse complement strand
TTTTGAGGGTACATTCTGCGGCGCGCCCTACAACGGCGAGACCGCCTCTGCTCCTCAGACCCTGGCAGGCACCCTGTCCTCCATGGGTGTGGATCTTATCCAGCTTGCCAACTCCTACGCCATTCACCAGGGTCTTTCCGGACTGAAGACCACCATCCAGAGCGTTCGGGATGCCGGCATGGAGCCTTTGGGCGTGTACAGCAGCTCTCAGGAATTTAAGTCCGGAAAGGGCTACACCGTCCGCTATATCGACGGCATCAAGATCGCTTTTGTCGCCTTTACCAAGGGCATGGACGGTCTTGCCCTGCCTGCCAACGGCGAAAACTGCGTCAACGTCTTGTACACCGACTACGCCAGCACCTACCAGGAGATAGACACCGAAGGGATCACCTCTGTACTGGATGCTGTGGCAAAGGAAAAACCGGACCTCACGGTAGCGCTTTTGCACTGGGGCAGTGAGTTTAACGATACCATCAGCAGCAGCCAGGAAAAGATCCGTGACCTGATGCTGGAAAACGGCGTGGACGCCATCATCGGAACCCACTCCCACTATGTGCAAAAAGTAGAGTTCGATCCGGAAGCCGGGACTGTGATCGCTTACTCTCTGGGCGATTTCGCAGGAGATGCCGACCGGTCAGGCTCGGAATACTCTGTGATTCTGGATCTTCAGATCACCCGGGATAACAATACCGGCGTGACCAAGATCACCGATTACAGCTATACCCCTATTTTTACCGCAGTGGAAGAAGATGTCCCTCTGCGTGTCCTGCGGATAAAAGAGGCTATTGCCGCCTACGAGTCAGGTTATATCGACCGGGTCAGCCAGGAAAACTACGAGGCTATGAAATATGCCCTGGACCGGATCGAGTCGCGAATCAAAGGTGAATAATAACGATAATAAGACTAAGTTTAACGTGTCATTGTGAGGAGCGTAGCGACGTGGCAATCCGTAACACCTTTTAGGAAACGGATTCTTACGCCTGCTATGCAGGCTCAGAATGACACGTTTTTCTTAATCCAGCGACATCACCGGGCGGCCTTTTTATTTTTCCTATTGACAACCGCTTCCGGATGGTGTATCATAACTGTACTAGTACAGTTAATACACTTCATACAGGAGGGATGTCCATGGTACATTTGGATTACCGGGATGCCCGGCCCATCTATTCCCAGATCGTTGACGGCTTTCGGGAACAGATCGCAGCCGGGATCCTGCAGACCGGGGAACGGCTGCCCAGTGTCCGGGAGCTTGCCACCGAGCTGACCATCAACCCCAATACCATACAGCGGGCCTACCGGGAGCTGGAGCTGCAAGGCTGGATCGCCACCGTTCCGGGCAAAGGCTGCTTTGTCTGCGGCATTCCCGCTGACAAAGAACAGCTGCCTCTGCTGGAAAGCTTCGACAAGACCGTAGCTGCTCTTCTGGCAGCAGGCATGACCCGGGAGGAACTGATCCTGAGAATAGGAGGAAATGACCATGCTTGAAATGAAAAATGTAACCAAGACCTTTGGCGTGTTCCGGGCGTTAGACGATCTGTCCATGACCGTTCCCCAAGGGGCGGTATACGGACTGGTCGGTCCTAACGGAGCAGGTAAGTCCACCGCGATCCGTCTGATGACCGGTGTCTACCGCCCGGACAGCGGAAAGATCACCGTAGAAGGTCTGCCTGTTTTCGAGAATCCGGTGCTGAAGGAAAAGATCTGCTCTATCCCCGACGACATCTTCTACTTCCCCTCTGCCTCTTTGGAGGATATGCGGAAATTCTACCGGGGCATCTACCCCCGGTTCGACGACAAGCTCTTTGACCGGCTGTACGATGTATTTCAGCTGCCCAAAAAATCACCCATGCGTCGGTTTTCCAAGGGTATGCAAAAGCAGGCGGCTTTTCATCTGAGCATCTGTACCCGTCCGGATATTCTGATCCTGGATGAGCCGGTGGACGGTCTTGACCCGGTAATGCGGCGGCAGGTCTGGAGTCTGATCCTTTCCGATGTTGCCCAGCGGGAGACAACGGTTCTGATCTCCTCCCACAACCTCCGGGAGTTGGAGGACATCTGTGACCATGTGGGCATTATGGACCACGGCAAAATGCTTTTGGAACGCAGCCTTGCAGACATGCAGGGCAACACCGTGAAGCTGCAGCTGGTTGGCGATGCCCCCGAAAATTTGAACGTTCTCCACGAATCTTCCTCCGGACGGCTACGGACACTGATCGTCCGGGGCTCTGCCCGGGAGGTCACAGAGCGGGTACATGCCGCAAAACCCACTTATTTTGATGTGCTTCCCCTGTCTTTGGAGGAGATCTTCATCTACGAACTGGGAGGTGTGAACTATGAAGTTAAGAACATCGTTCTTTAACGGCGCAGTCCTGAAAAAGGACATCACCCGTTTTGCCCCTATCTGGGCGCTGTATACTATTTTTTCCCTGCTGGCACTGATGGCATTTGACGCTGAAACTTCGTGGGATATGGTCAGCGCCTGCCACGATGTGCTTGGCGGCATGGCTGTAATAAATTTCTTCTACGCAGGCATTGCCGCAGTGATGTTCTTCGGCGATCTGTACAGCAGCCGGATGTGCAATGCTCTCCATGCCTTCCCCATGCGCCGGGAGGGGTGGTTCATTACCCATCTGGTATCCGGTCTGCTTTTCTGCCTTGTTCCCAACCTGCTGATGGTGATCCTGACCAGCTTTACTCTAGGTTCAATGTTTTATATTGCCTTTTTGTGGCTGGCGGTAATGCTGCTGCAATATCTGTTCTTCTTTGGCATTGCCTCCTTAAGCGCCCTGTGCGCGGGAAGCCGGCTGGGTATGGCAGCAGTATACGGACTGATCAATTTCCTTTCCCTGCTTGTCTACTATCTGGCGTATACCTTCTATGTGCCCCTGCTTCACGGTATCGAGACCCAGCTCTCCTACTTCACTTTCTTCTGTCCGACCGTGCACATGAGCGGTAACGCGTATTTCAATTATATCCCCTACTTTGGTACGTTCCAGGGCATAGTCTGGGAAGAGTGGTTCTATCTGTTTGCCGTTGCCGGTATCGGTGTTGCTGCTATGGCGCTGGCTGTACTGCTCTACCGCCGCCGCCAGCTGGAGCGAGCAGGCGATCTTATCTCCGTCGGTTTCCTAAGACCTGTATTTCTGGTGATCGCCACCGTTGGCGCAGGAGCAGTGATGCACGCCTTTGGCTCTCTGTTTTCCAATACCTTGAAATATGTGTTCTCTGCTGTGGGTCTGACGGTGGGCTTCTTTGCCGGACGGATGCTTTTGATGCGGACTGTGAAGGTATTTCAGCCAAAATCATTCGGGATCTTCGCCCTGCTTATTGTCATCTTTGGACTGAGCATGGGGCTTACCAAACTGGATCCTTTGGGGATCGTCACCTATGTCCCCAAAACCCGGCAAGTGGAGCAGGTAACCATCGCCACCACTCCCAACCGCTACTACGACTATTACAGAGGTCCTACTGTGACCTTGCAGGACACAGAGGCGATTGAGGACATTCTGAAGCTTCATGGGACTCTCACTACCCAGGAAAATGCAGATCACAACGCCGTCTCATTGTATATTGAATACGCTATGAAAGGCGGAAATACTGTCCGGCGGCATTATCGTGTAGCTACAGAATCTGATCAGGGGAAGCTGCTGAACAAGTATCTCAGCTCCTGGCAGTGCGTGTTCCAAACTGACCACTGGGAAGGCTTCAAAAACAGTGTCCAGAAGATATATGTAGCGGATCTGGAAGACAGATTCCCCACACATGCCTACGACGAGCTGCTGGAGGCCATGTATCTGGACTGCCAGGCAGGGAATATGGCCCAGGAGTGGATATTCCATTCTAAGGAAGAACATGCCGGCTGGGTAGAGATCTCCACCTATGAGGGCAAAACGCAGACAAACTTTTTGTCCTTGAATATCTACAAATCCTGCGTCAATACCGTATCCGTTCTGGAGAAATACACGAAAACGGAAAAATAACCACACAACGGGGCGGTGTATCCGCCCTGTTTTCTTTCTCAAATTACAGATTATCGGGCCGTTCGTTTTTACATGTCATTGCGAGGAGGGCTTTGCCCGACGTGGCAATCCACTCTCTTTATAGGCCGATGATGCAGTGCATCGCAAGGGGAATACGGATTCCCACGCCCAGTCTACGGACTGGTCTCGGAATGACATGCGTTATTTGCAACAGTCCGCCAAATCGGAATTTGACTGTTTCCGTCCTTTCTGTTATAATTCCACCAGAATGTATTTCCCCGGAGGAATTGTTTATGAGAATGCGAAAAATGCGCAATTTAGTACCCCGAATGGAGAAGTGCGCCAATTTCCGGATCACTGAGCCGGAAGCCTTGAAGGGCAACTGGCGCTCCTTAAAACCTGACTGCACTGCCCTTTGGGTAGAGGTAGGCTGCGGTAAGGGCAAATTTCCCGCTGAGACTGCCGCCGCCAACCCGGATGTTCTGATGATCGCCGTGGAGCGATGCCGGGAAGCCATGGTGGTCGCCATGGAAAAAGCACAGGCTATGGGCCTTAAAAATGTGTTCTACATCGACATGGATGTGGCAAATATAGAAGAAATTTTTGCCCCCGAAGAGATCGACCGGCTGTTTATCAACTTCCCCGACCCCTGGCCCAGAAAGAAGAACGCTAAGCGCCGTCTGACCCACAGAGGTTTTTTGAACAAGTACTGCCGTGTGGTCCGCACCGGCGGCGAGTTCCATTTTAAGACCGACAACGCCCCCCTCTTTGAATTCTCCGTGGAGGAGTTTGCCGCCTGCGGCTTAGAGGTGAAGAATCTCACCCGGAATCTTCACGAAAACGGCATTGTGGGCATTATGACCGGCTACGAGGAGAAGTTTCATGCCCTGGGTACGCCTATTAACCGCTGCGAAGTGGTTTGTAAGCCCTTTATCCTTCCGCCCGAGGAAAAGAAAAAATCTGTGGAGGAAGAGGCATGATCACCTATCACGCAGGAAACTGCGACATTGCGGTGATCGGCGCGGGGCACGCAGGCATCGAGGCAGCCCTTGCCGCTGCCCGGCTGGGTCTTGAAACCATCCTGTTCACCATCAATCTGGACGCTGTGGGCAATATGCCCTGCAACCCCGCCATTGGCGGCACAGGCAAGGGTCACCTTGTCCGGGAGCTGGATGCCTTGGGCGGACAGATGGGTATGGCAGCAGACGCGGCCTGCATCCAGTACCGGATGCTGAACCGGGGCAAAGGTCCTGCTGTTCACTCTCTCCGGGCTCAGGCCGACCGCCGTAAATATCAGGAATATATGAAGCAGGTCCTGGAGCAGCAGGAAAGTCTGCAGCTGAAGCAGGCCATGGTCACAGAAATCCTTACCGAAGATGACCGGGTTACCGGCCTGCGCACCCAGTTGGGGGCAGAGTATAGCGCAAAGGCTGTGATCATCGCCACCGGTACGTATCTTGACAGCACTGTCATCACCGGCGAATCTGTCACCCAGTCCGGTCCGGACGGCATGCACCCCTCTGTTGGTCTTGCCGACAATCTCCGGTCTTTGGGACTTTCTTTACGCCGGTTCAAGACCGGCACGCCGCCCCGGGTCAATCGTAGGTCCATCGACTTTTCCAAAATGGAGCTGCAGCCGGGAGACGAAATTCCTGAACCCTTCTCCTTCCGGACAGAGCATCCCCTGGAAAACCGGGCGGTGTGTTATCTGACCTACACCAATGAGGAGACTCACCGGATCATCAAAGAAAATCTTCACCGCAGTCCTATGTATGACGGAACGATCTCCGGCGTCGGGCCCCGGTACTGCCCCAGCATCGAAACGAAGATCGTCCGGTTTGCGGACAAGCCACGGCATCAGCTGTTTATCGAACCCTGCGGCATGAACACCGAGGAGATGTATATCCAAGGCTTCTCCTCCAGCCTGCCCGAGGATGTGCAGCTGAAAATGCTCAGGACCATCCCCGGTCTTGAAAACGCGGAAATGATGCGCCCGGCTTACGCCATCGAATACGAGTGCGTAGACCCCACCCAGCTGCTGCCTACCCTGGAGAGCAAAAAGATCTCCGGTCTTTACGGGGCAGGTCAGTTCAACGGCTCTTCCGGCTATGAGGAAGCGGCGGTGCAGGGGCTTGTGGCAGGCATCAACGCCGCTTTGAAGCTGCAGGATAAGCCCCCCATGATCCTCACCCGGGACACCAGCTATATTGGCACGCTGATCGACGATCTGGTGACCAAGGGTACGGAAGAACCCTACCGGATCATGACCAGCCGCTCCGAATACCGGCTGCTCCACCGTCAGGATAACGCTGACCAGCGGCTGACTGCCATCGGCGCTGTTGTGGGTCTTGTTCCCCCGGAGCGGTTGCAGGCTGTGGAAGAAAAATATGAGGCTGTCCGTCGGGAGATCGCCCGACTGGAAGGATGCGGTGTCCCCGCTTCCGATGCTCTGAATGAAATGCTTGCCGCCCGGGACTCTGCCCCGGTAGCAAATTCTGCCCGGCTTGCCGACCTTCTGCGTCGCCCCCAGGTGACCTATGCTGACATCGCCCCCTTTGACCCGGACCGCCCTGCCCTTTCTGCGGCAGTTACCGAAGAGGTAGAGATCCAGGTCAAATACGCCGGCTACCTTGCCCGGCAGGAAAAGCAGGTGTCGGAATTTAAGAAGGAAGAGGCGCGGCTGCTTCCGGAGAACATCGACTACCATGCTATCGGTGGATTGCGAGTGGAAGCCCGGGAAAAGCTGGCTCAGATCCGCCCGGTATCTATCGGGCAGGCAGGCAGAATTTCCGGTGTCAGCCCTGCGGATATCGCCGTCCTTCTTATCTGGCTGGAACAACAAAAATAAACCGTTTTGTACGCAAGCAACCCCGAAAAAGGGGTTGCTTGTCCATTTTTACCAATAAAATGCTTGACAATTTGTAATAAGTGTGATATAGTCTGTAACCGGTTTGTAACTATATAGAAAGATATTTCCATTTTGAAAGGAATTATGTTTATGACCGGTTTCCCAAAAATGGGTACACGCTTTTTAAGCTTTATACTGTGTTTGATGCTGCTGACCACTATGGCGCTGCCCGTTCTGGCGGCTGAAGTTGTAAAAGATGACCCTTCCAACCAGACTTATACCAGCGCTGTCCGCTACGGGCCGTCCTCCGGCTACCAGGTGATCGGCCGTCTGGAAAACGGCACTACCGTTACCGTGCTGTATGCCACCAAGCATTACTACAAGATCGACTGCTATGACATGTACGGCTACATCCTCCAAACCCAAGTGGCGCAACGGGAGGACGGTACATATTATGTAAACTGCGACCCCGCCTCCGGCGACACCAAGCTCCTGACCTACACCGATTACAGCGATGCCATCACCACCCGTCACGCATTGGTGGCCCTTGCTGAGGAGCAGTTGGGCGACCCCTATGTCTACGGCAGAGCCAAACCCGGCGGATTTGACTGCTCCGGTCTTACCTCTTATCTTTACAAGGAGCAGGGAATCGCCATCAACCGCCGCGCCAGCACCCAGCTACAGGACGGCATTATCGTTTCCCGAGAGGGACTGATGCCCGGTGATTTGGTGTTCTTCGATGAGTTCCCCGGAGATAACTACGAAGCTTCCCATGTAGGCATCTATGTAGGTGACGGCAACATCATCCACTCCGGCAGCAAAGGCGTTGGCTACGCCCGTCTGGATGGACACTGGTTCCGGGATTACTACATCGGCGCCCGCCGGGTGCTGAATACCGGCAACACCCAGCTGCAGGAAAGCATCACCGCAGACCTGTTCAACGATGAGCTTCCCTTCCGCACTGCCAGCGGCCGTACAATTCGATAAGCGCAAACGCCACTCACTTTTTTGTGAGTGGCGTTTTTTTGTCAACTCTCCATCTGCTTGCCCAGGAAACCGGCAACAGTCTGGGCAAGGCGCTGATCTGCCTCTGCCAGGGGCGTTGTCTTCTCATCCATCAGCAGCATAACGCAACCCATCAGGTCTCCCTGGCTGAGGATGGGCGCAGCAACGCCCAGGTGGTACTTATCCGAGCTTTCCGTCGCCCGGATCATGGTCTCCCCGGCAGTGTAGCGGTAGTTCTTCCGCTGCTCCATCAGCTTTTCCAGTTCCCGGGAATTGGGCTTGTCCATCAGCTCCCGCTTGGGTGCTCCGGCAAGCGCAATAATGGAATCCCGGTCGGATACCGCCGCAATACAGCCGGTATTCGCCCCAATAGACTCACAGATCTGGGCAGCAAAGTCCTGCAGGTCTCCCATGGGGGAATACTTCCGGAAGATCACGCCCCCATCCTTTTCGGTATAAATTTCCAGTGGATCGCCTTCCCTGATTTTCAAAGTTCTTCTAATCTCCTTGGGGATCACGATCCGTCCCAAATCGTCCACTCTTCTGACAATTCCTGTTGCTTTCATATATCTTTCTCCTTTTACGATACTTTACAGCGCTACCGTCCGACCTTGTCATTGCGAGGAGCGCAGCGACGTGGCAATCCGCATCCCCTGCCGCCAAAGGCGGCGCAATGCTTTGCATTGCAGGAAAACGGATTCCCACGACCAGTTTGCGAACTGGTCTCGGAATGACAGGAGTAGTCGGCAGCCCCCTACAATAATTTTACAAATTACGCTGTTAGTATCTGTAAACAAGGCAAGATTATACTGACGGATTTACTTTTTTGGTCCGTTGTGGTATAATGCCCCATTGAGGTGATACTTTGAATATTTGGATCGTTTTGCTGGTAACTTTTTTTTCAGGTATGGGCGCAGGCCTGGGGACCGGTTTTGCAGGTATGAGCGCCGCCGCTGTCATAAGCCCAATGCTGATCACTTTCCTTGGGATAGAACCCTACACCGCCGTGGGTATTGCCCTTGCCTCCGATGTGCTGGCAAGCGCGGTTTCAGCCTTCACCTATGGAAAAAACAAAAATCTAGACATCAAAAACGGCTTGCTTATGATGGTTATGGTCTTGCTGTTCACCGTTGTGGGAAGCTATGTTTCCAGTATTGTCCCGGCCCAAACTATGGGTGGCTTCAGCACCTTTATGACGCTGATTTTGGGTATCAAGTTTATTGTAAAGCCGGTTATGACCACCAAGCAGGAAATGGAGGCTGTCAGCAGAAAAAGGAAAATTGCAGGTTCGATTCTTTGCGGTATTTTTATCGGCTTTATCTGCGGCTTTGTAGGCGCCGGCGGAGGTATGATGATGCTCCTTATTCTCACATCCGTGCTGGGATATGAGCTAAAGACCGCCGTAGGCACCAGCGTATTTATTATGACCTTTACTGCGCTGACCGGCTCAATTTCCCACTTTTCCTTCGGTGACAGGCCCAATCTTCTGATTATGGCGCTGTGCATTTTGTTTACCTTTATATGGGCGCGGATCGCGGCAGTATTTGCAAACAAAGCAAAGCCCGAAACATTGAACAGAGCCGTCGGCGCTGTATTGGTACTGTTGGGTATTATTATATTGGGGTTCGAGTATTTAGTAAAATAAAGCGGAAAAGCGAGGTGAATTTCACCTCGCTTTTACTATGTAAATATTTTGTGTTGCTATACCGCAAGCCTCCACCCGACGGACAATTCCAGTAGAGCCTTCATAGTAAATCTTTCTCCTTTTCTGCGGCTCATAAGACCCCTTGTGTAAAGGGAGGCTTTTTACGCCTACAATGATTTTACAAAACATAAAAGCTGTCCGGCAAGCGGACAGCTTTTATGTTTATTTTGTTTCCATCATGAGGCTTATGATTTCTTTATCTGTCTGCTCCATGCCGATTCGGGCAAGCTTGCCCACTGTGGCAATGGTATTTTCCACGCCTTTTTTGACGATACCGTCGCCACCGAAGAACTGGTTTCCGTTCTCGTACATAGCAAGGCCCAGCAGACCCGCGTCCACCGACGCGGCGATCTTGGCAGCGCAGCTGGCCTTTGCCCCGTCGCAGATAATACCGGAGGTGACTGCCACTGCATTGACCACCGTATGGGCAACGGTTTTTGCCCGACCGCCCTTTAAATACGCCACACCGGCGCCTGCGCCGACTCCGGCGCTGACCGCGCCGCAATAGGCAGAAAGTCTTCCGATTCCGGTTTTCATATGGGTGGTGATCAGATTGGATACGCACAGCGCCCGCAGTAACTCCTCTTGGGTTTTTCCTGTTTCCCGGGCATACACGATCACCGGCACACTAGCGGTGATGCCCTGGTTGCCGCTACCGGAATTGATGACCACAGGCAATTCACAGCCGTTCATTCTGGCATCGCTGGCTGCTGCCGCCCACGCCCGCATCTGATAGTTGATATCCTTTTCCCTATTCAAAAGAATGGTCTTTCCGATATTTGCGCCATAGTTTCCACGCAGACCTTCTTCAGCGATAGCCATATTATAGGCGATCTGGCGCTCCAGGATCTCCCGGACTTCCTCTACATCCACGGAATCCGCAAAGTCCACGATCCCCTCCACAGACAGACAGGACCGGTCCGTCAGTCCCTCTTCCTTATGCACACATTCCTTTTCCAGCAAGGTCTCTTTGTTCCGGCGGATGCAGGCAATATTGGTATGGTAGTCCACGATCCGGACAAAGGCAGATTCCTCACCCCGGAGCGCGGTGATCTGGATATCGAAAATATAAGGGGTATCCGCGCAGCGGACCTCAATGGGCGTAGCATGCAAATATGCCTCTATGGAAGCCATCTGACTTTCTGTCACATGGGAGAGGACTTCCAGCTCCCCCTCCGGGTCGCCTGCAACAGCTCCCGCAGCCACAGCTGCAGGAATGCCCCGCAGGCCTCCCGTATGGGGAATCACCACGCTTTTCACATTCTTGATAATATTGCCACTGACTTCCGCGATGAGCCGATCCGGCAATACCCCAAGGACAGCGCTTGCCTTTGCCGCTGCGTAGGCAATGGCGATGGGCTCTGTACATCCCATAGCCGGCTGCAGCTCTTCATGCAAAATTTGTATGTATTTGGAATAACAGGGGTCCTGATGCTTCATGATTTTTCCTCCCGTGTGCAGCTTTTCTGAAGGGCTTCAGCGATTTTTTGCATGGTTTCCGAATCTATTTTGCACACCTTTCGGTCGTAGGTCATCAGACCATTGATCTCATCCTCCACGTCGCTGACCTGGGTATAGATGGCGGCACACAAACCTTTTTCGACGGCAGGCAAAATCCGGGTGCGGTACAACTCCTCTACCGATTTCCGAAGATCCTCCTCCGTTTTGCAGGATTTATAGCCGTAGGCCTTGTCCGGGTTAAAGAGGTGACCCTCCACCGGGTAGGCAAATCCGCCGAACTCGCTGAGTACCAGCGGTTTTTCCCCCGGTTTCAGCCGGTGCCAGAAATCAAAGTAGATATGCAAGCTGTCCACATCGGACTTTTCCCGACGGAACCAACCGGAGGTGGTATCGATAAACCGGGTGTCGTCCAGTTTTTTTATAGCTTCGTAAGCGCTGTCCGCGTCAAACTGACCCCAGCCCTCATTGAAAACCGTCCAGTACACAATACAGGGGTGATTCTTTAACTGGGCAACCGTTGCATTCATGCTCTCTATAAACCGTTTTCGGGCAACCGGGTCTTTATGCAGTCCCTTGTCCGGCAAGCGCTGGATGCCCACCGTGGGCAGAGCCGTATCCCGGAAGAAGGAATAATCTCCGTTGTTGACCATATCCTGGAACACCACCATGCCCAGCTTGTCACATTGGTAGTAGAACTCCTCCGGCTCGACCTTGATATGCTTCCGCAGGGTATTAAAGCCCAGTTTTTTCATGGCAAGGATGTCCTCGGCATAGCACTTAGGGTCTGCCGGGGTATAGATGCCGTCGGGCCAATACCCCTGGTCCAGCAGTCCGTGGAAGAAGTAGGGCTTTCCGTTAAGGCACAGCCGGGGGATGCCGTTGACTGTCCTGGTTTCCAGACAGCGAATAGCAAAATAGGATTCCACCCGGTCCGTTTCTGTTTCCACAGTAAAGTCATACAGATAGGGATCTTCCGGACTCCACAGCCGGGGATTTTCCAATGCTATCTCCGCTTTTCCGTCAATAAGGGGATACTCCCCCTCTGCCATAACCACTTTTCCGGGCATTGGCGGCTCTATGGAAACAGTGACCCCATATCCCCGATTCTCCACATGGAGCTTTTGGATATACGTCTCCGGAACACTTTCCAGCCACACCGACTGCCAGATACCGGAAACAGGCGTGTACCACATGCCGCCCCGTTTGAGGGTTTGCTTGCCGTAGGGATAGGACTGATCCCGAAGATCGTCCCGGCAGTGAAGCTCCAGCCGGTTTTCCTCTTCCAGGGCATCGGTGATGTCAAAGGCAAAAGCTTCATAGCCGCCTTTGTGTTCCCCGATCTTCTTTTCGTTTACATAACATTCTAACTCTTGATCTGCCGCACCGATATGCAGCAAGACTCTGCCCTTGTAAAATCCCTCCGGCAAAATAAATTTCCGTCGGTAGCAGAGAAGCTCTCCCTCGGGAAAATGTTTATTGACGTCGGAAAGCAGGCTCTCCGGGCAGAACGGCACTTGGATCTCTCCCTCATAGATGGGAGTAGCTTCCTCCCCTACCCGAAATTCCCATTGACCGTTTAAGTTTACATAACTATCCCGCCGCATTTGGGGACGGGGGTAAATATCCCAAGGCGTACCGACAATATCCTCACCGGCAGCCGTATACAGATCATTCAGCGGCATGATTTTTCTCCTTCTTGATCAGCTGGAACAAAGGCACAAACACCAGCCAAATCACAACAGCGGCGGCAAAAGCTGCCAGAAAAATATTTTCGTTGGGAACAAACGAGGTCGTGCCGTCGTCGTTAACGATGGTCTCAGCATTTTTCAGCACCGCCGCGCCAATGGCAGGGCCGATGACACCGGGGATCAGCACCTGACCCACGATCCGCTGCCCCTGGAACATACCGGCTTTGTTTTTGGGGGTATAGTCCCGGAGCATCGCCCCGAACACTGCCATACCGGACAGGTAGCCGCAGAGCATGATAAGCGTTCCCAGGAATACCGGAACGGTGCTGCGGAAGAAATAGAGGACTATGTAGCCTGCCATCAGCAGGATCATGGCAGGAACAGCAGATGCCTGAAATCCCTTTCTGTCGTAGACTCTGCCGTAAAAGGCTGTAAAGGCGGCAGCCAGAATGATAGCCGGGGCAAAAATCAGCACATAATTTTCCATCCCTAAGGACACGCTGTAATACAGAATGAGGTACGGCATGAAGATCTGAATGGAAATACCGAACACAGCGTAGGCAAGGAGGGTCACATATAAGGCCTTATTCTCCCGGATGACCCGGGGACGGAACCCGTAGAAGATGTTGGCAAAATAATTTTGATTGCCCCGGGTGTCCACCTTCGTCTCCTCAATAAGGAAGAATCCTAAAACGCCCAGAAGGAAGACCACTGTGCCGATGATGCCGAAGATCAGCGTCCAAGTCTTGGGCAGGTTCTGGTCAAAGCCCATAAAGCCGCCGAACACCACCAGAATCGCCACCAGAGGCATCATGGCATTGATGCCCTCTGCCATGCCCCGGTTAGTCTCGTCGGTAGATTCGGTGAGCCATGCATTAAAGGCGGCATCGTTGGCGGAAGATCCGAAAAAGGTCATGACGCAATCCATGATGATCACCAAAGTCACGCCCACACTGGCGGCAGAAGCCGCTGCCGGGAACAAAACATTGATGATATCTGTTCGGATCAGGGCAAAGCTCCAGATGGACACGCCCCAGCACAGGTATCCCAGGCAGATAAAAAGCTTCCGCTTGCCGATCTTATCAGACAGAGCGCCGATCAGCAACGTCGTCACCGTAGCGGCAACGGCAGATGCGGCAACCATGGCGGAGATCGCCTCTGCGCTGGCATTGAACATCTTGTAGATGAACACATTGAAGTACATATTCTCCATGACCCATGCCACCTGACCCACCAGGCTGAAAATTATCAGCGACAGCCAGAATTTGGGGGATTTCTTTGTCCGTTCCATAAAAAGCACCGCCTTTGTCTTATTTAATGTATTATAGCACACCCCCTGCACCGGAGCAAGCAAAACACTTTTACAAAGCCTCTGATTCCGTTATTTTTATCAGTCCTCAAACAAGGTTTTGATCTAATTTATAGAATGATGTTCTTTTTTGTCTAAAACTATTGCATTTCTGAACGAAATGTGGTATACTGCCCCCGTAGTTGTGTTCAATTCAATTCTTTTTTATCCGCGCGTGTGAACTTTTTGCGTTCACACCTTATTCTTGCACAGAGAAGATCACATCACCTACAAAAAACATTACAATACTTTTTTACGCAAAAGAGAAGGGAGAAAATTGTGGAACAGAATAATCAACAATCCTTAAAGAAGCAGTTAAATCCCATGAGTGTATGGGCCATCGCCTTTGGCTGCATTATCGGCTGGGGCTCCTTTATCAATCCGGGCAAAAAATTTTTGCCCAATTCCGGCGTAGCAGGAACGGCCATTGCCATGGCTCTGGGCGCTTTGGTTATGATCATCATTGCCTTCAGCTATGCATACATGGTGCCCAAATATCCAAAGGCCGGCGGTGAATTTACCTTTACCAAAGCCTGCTTCGGCAAAATTCCCGCTTATCTGTGCGGTTGGTTTCTGGTTGCCGCTTACCTGACAAATGTTCCTATGAACTCTACCGCTATCGGTCTGATCGTTGACGGCCTGGACGGCGCGGCTGACATCCTTAAATTCGGATTCTCTTATTCCATTGCCGGCTTCAGCGTATACTTTGGCGAGATGATCTTTGCGATGGGAATATTGACCCTTTTTGCCGTTCTGAATATGCTAGGTGTCAAAAAGGCCGGATTTGTTCAAACAGCTTTGGCCGGTCTGCTGGTTAGCTCTGTTTTAATTCTAACCGTTTCTGCCCTTTTGTCTCCGAAAACCAATCTGGAGAATATGGCTCCCATCTGGGGCTTCGACAAGTCTGCTGCCGTAGCCGCAGCTACAAACGGCGCTTATACCAGCATTGATGAATTTGCAAAAGGCGGAACTGCAGGTATCATGTCTGCAATTCTTGCCACATTTGCGATTGCACCCTGGGCTTTCGTTGGTTTTGATACCATCCCCCAGGCTGCGGAAGAGTTCAACTTCTCCTATAAAAAGGTATCCTTCATTATGATCGTTGCTATCATTTTCGGATGCTTTGTTTACACCGCCAACAACACCATCGCCGCTGCGGCCCTGTCCAATTGGCCTGAACTGATCATCAACGCCGAATCCACCCCCTGGCTGTTGCTGTCCGCTGCAGAATATTTGCTGGGCACGCCCGGTAAGATCCTGGTGGGCATTGCAGTTTCCTGCGCTGTTCTGTCCGGCATTATGGGCTTCTATATGGCATCCTCCCGGCTGATGTACTCCATGAGCCGCGACGGCTATCTGCCTGCTTTTTTCGGAAAGCTGGATGCAAAGCACGGCATTCCCAAAAACGCCATGATCTTCTGTCTGGTGATCTCCCTCTGCGGTCCTATTTTGGGCAGAGAGGCTCTGGGTTGGTTCGTGGACATGTCCGCCATCGGCGCATCCATCGGTTTTGGCTTTACATGTTTGTCCACCCTTGTCACCTTGAAGCGGGACGGTGACGGCAGCCTGTTTGTTAAAATTGCAGCCATTCTTGGCGCGATTTTCTCCGGCCTGTTTATCATTCTGCAGCTCATTCCCATCCCCGGACTTTCCGGCGTCCATTTCGGAAAAGAATCCTATATCCTGTTGATCGTATGGATCGTCCTGGGCGTTATTTTCTATCTGTTCAGAAGCAAGAATTTTACCGAGAGCGAAAATTAAACATAGAATAGAGGATCACAATCACTATGCAAAAGAATGTTTTTGATGTGCTTGTTTTGTTGGAGCAAGCCGGCGAGTCCCTCTCCCAGCGCAAAATCGCTTCCCTGCTGGGTTTCTCCGTGGGCACAGTAAATAAAATCGTAAAAAGCCTGATCGACGACGGTCTGATGGCTGACGGCAAGATCACTCCCGCAGGCGTGGAAGCCCTTGAGCCTTATAAGGTAAAGCGGGCTGTCTTCCTGGCTGCCGGTTTCGGATCCAGAATGGTCCCCCTCACCTTCAACACCCCCAAGCCCCTGGTGAGAGTCCACGGAACAAGAATGATCGATACCCTGCTGGATGCGGTGGTAGCTGCCGGCATCCCGGAGATCATTGTTGTCAGAGGTTATTTGGGCGAGCAGTTCGACCAGCTGCTGTACAAGTATCCCATGATCAAGTTCATGGAAAATCCCATGTACAATGAGGCAAACAACATTTCCTCCGCAATGGTTGTCCGGTATCTTTTCCAGAACGCCTATGTTCTGGAGGCAGATCTGGTTTTGAGCAATCCCAGCCTTATCCGTAAGTACGAATATTCTTCCAATTTCCTGGGGATCCCCGTTGACCGGACTGATGACTGGTGCTTATATACTGACAAAAACGGCTATATTGTGGAACAGTGCGTGGGCGGAGAAAACTGTCATCAGATGGTGGGCATTTCTTATTGGGATGCTGAAGCCGGTGCAAAGCTGGCTAACGATCTGGACGATGTGTTCCGCAGTCCCGGCGGAAAAGAGCGTTACTGGGAACAGGTTGCCCTGTTGTATAAGAAAGAGCACTACAAAGTGGCTGTCCGGGAATGTAAATTCGAAGACATCGTAGAAATTGATTCTTACAGTGAGCTGAAGCAGATCGACAGCTTATATGCCGATAAATAAACATATAACGGCATATATAAAAAGCTAAATTCATGGCCGATACCCCAAGCTTTGTTGGCACACTCCAGTTGGGATAAGTACAGAATATGCCCTCTGCGTTTATTCGCAGAGGGCATATTTTTATTGGGTTAGAGAATAGCCAAATATCATAGTAGAACATTAACTATTCCCATTAGTAGAATAAAAAACATTCCCTTAGATACAATTAATAATCCTATAGCGGCATACATAAAAAGTTAAATAAATGACCAATATCCCAAGTCCGTTGGCACTATTGAGTGGGGATAAGTATAAAAAATGCCCTCTGCGAAAAACGCAGAGGGGTTATGAATAATCTGAAATTGTTGTCAAAACGTTGTCACGAGGCTTTTTCAAGCCTAAAAAGCCCAGTGTTTATGCGGGTTTTCAGCGTTTTTGGTATTATTCCCACTCGATGAAGTCTTTTGGGCTTCGTGGATATGTAGTGATTACTGGTATAATAGCGTTCAAAATGTAGTGCTATTATACCAGTTGTTTTCATTTACCGGACTTTTGTTGGTTAAAAGTTGGTCACAGTTTTGGGGAAATACGGCTCAAACTTTGCGTTGCTATGCATCGGTCATTTTACCGTTTCCTCATATTAACGGTGGATCATATTCATTTTACCACAAAGCATAATTATGTCAAGGCTCATAGCTATTTCGTTTTGTTGTTATCTGCGTTCTCCTTTGGATGCAAACCATAGCTGTGTATTTCAAGACAGTCAAACTTTACGAATGTAGATCCATTCGCCAATGGCAGCAATTCCCGTTAGGACTAAACCAATGACAACAATCACAGTGCAGTGGTTAGCCACTGTAGTTTTTACCAATGAAAACTCCTGTAATGCAGAAGGGAGCGTTTTTAGTCCTGAGAGCATCATCTCTAACTCGCTAAAATAATGCCGTAAGTTGAGGATATTGGTATCCGGGAGCATTGCTGATGGCAGGTCTATATAACTGAGGATGACACATATTGCAGCCAACGATGCAACACTGATTGCTCCTACGATGGCAAATAGTCGTTTTGGATGATAGGTAAAGGTACACACGATACAGGAGAACACCCACAAAATTGTTACAGCCAGCAACAACACTGCAAGCAGTACAGCCAAAGGAATCTGTTCCCAAAAATCACGCACGGTTTCCTGGCTGAAGATTCGCCAGTCGCGACCTTTCATTGCTTGGTGTTCGCCCATCTGCTTGTGCTCAAAAAAGTAAGTTGTGGTATTCTCAAGCGTGGCCAAAACAGCTTTATCGGATTGCCCCTTAGTGGACAAACCATCCGTAACCAAAAGGTCTTCGGGTACGCCTTGAGGATAGACGAACAAAAACGCATCTGATATCAGCTATGGACTGCTTGATTACGATCCAATGCGCCCGCTCTTCGGTATCGGTATTGTGTGCGCAGGAAGACAGCAGAAGCAGCATTGAAATGAGTAAAATATAAAGAATGATGGCCGTTTTTTTACACAAGTTACCTCCAATTTGCGAACCCTTGTCTTAATAAAAACGGGCGGCATGAATGCACCGCCCAGTTTTATAGAAATTTAAGCTTTACGCCTTCGTACTCTGCAGGCGGCCATCTACCAGTGTATATGCCGTTTTTCCTTGCTTGGCAGCATCAGAATCGTGGGTGATTAGAATGACCCCTCGACCCTTTTTGTGTTCACTCTGAAGTAGGCGAAAAATAATATCTCTGTTTTTTGGATCCAGATTTCCGGTCGGCTCATCTGCAAGAATCAAGCAGGGATCCAAAATTAGCGCTCTGGCAATTGCAACCCGCTGTTTTTCTCCACCTGAAAGGGTTGTTACCTTTTGGTTTAGTAAAGGGCCAATATCCAATAACTCTACAAATTCATCAAATGACTGAGAGTTGCTTTTGCTGTTGTACAGGGTGGGCAGCAGGATATTTTCCTTACAACTAAGTGTTGGGATCAGGTTATAGGACTGGAATATGAATCCAATGTTTTCAAGACGAAGCTTGGAATAGTCTACAAAGTTGCGGATTAATGTCCCGTTAAATACATATTCTCCGGCATCGTAGTCTTCCACCAAGCCCAGAATGTTTAGCAGTGTGGATTTTCCAGAGCCGGACTTGCCTACAATTGTGATATAACTATCGTTTGTTACTGTAAGATTGACGTCTGTCAATACGGGTCTTGCATATGATTTTTGCAGATGGGAAATACGAAGGTCCAGATCTTTCACAAAAGACCACCGCCTTTGGCAAACTGTGCATATCCCGCATCAAAATACTGTCCTTCTGCAATTCCGGTGACACTCACATAATTCTCGTCTGAGTAGCCAATTTTTACTTCAACCTCCGCAATAAACACGCCGTCGGAAGTTACTTGGCGGACATACCAAGGCTCCCCCTCACCGGCTACTTTTTGGTAAAGACAATCCTTTAGCAGAACAAGAGTTTGGGAATAGGTGTTTCCTGTATGAAGGTACAGTTCCTTGACGGACTGATTCAAAAAGTAAGATTCCGATTCGATCTGTAGATGGATTCGCGTGGTACCGTCGCTGTTGCGGATGGACGCAGCATAAACCAGCTGTGCTGCTTCACCGTTATGTGTAGTTAGCTCTTTGGCTAGCTTTATAGAGAGAAGGGTGGCCGGAGAAACATCACATACCAGGACTACGGGATTTGCCTGTTGAACTTTGAGAAACGCATTTGTGCTGCTATATACTTGCATCTGGGTTATGAGTCCTGAGCAGGTAGCAAGGACGTTCGATCCTTTGTAGGTCCCTAATGTTTGACCAATTTGAATCTCGTCCCCCTCGGATACGAGCCAACGAATTTGTGAGGGATCCTTCTGCGTCAACTCCATATATTCATAGGTAAAGGACTGGAAAGCGCCCGAAAGACAGATACTCTCTTTCATATCCATCCGTTCAGAGGGAACGACTGCGCCAAAGGCGGTTTCAATGAACTTTGGGGGCGTAGGTGCGGCATATTGTTGCATTTCCCGGCTGGATATCTCATAAATAAGGCCAATCGGGGCAACAAGCAGCGCAACGATTATCAGCCAAAATAAACACGTAGATACTTTCGTTATTACTTTCAAAGCGGTTGCCCCCTATTCTGATTTTAAGTGATCCACAATTTGAACCTGGGTTGTCTTGTAGGCGAAGATCAAGCTGAAAACAAGTGTCAGCGTTAAACTGCAGATGGCAAACATACCGATGGAATGCGGGCTGATCATCAAGGTAAAAACAAAGCGCTCAAATTCGTTTTCAGGAAAATGCTCGCGGATCACCTTGTAGGTCAAAGCGGCAGTAAGTACCAGCCAAATGGAAATGAAAATATTGGTCAGCATCACCAGTATGCTTTCGTAAAGAAACTGCCTTACGATGGCCCATTTGGATGCGCCAATGGCCCTGCGCACGCCAACCTCGAATTTTCTGTCGTTTAGAGCATTGGAAAAACTGGAATATAGATTGATGCCCAAAAGCACCAACAACGCGATGGTGATGACCATTTTCAGCCGAATTTCTCCCTGAATGGCATCCCTTGCGTGATCCTGACTCTGATAGACAGCGTGAATGTTTGTGGTGATTCCGGCGGACCGAATGAGCGCATCTATTTGCTCAGGTGAGTGGGAATAGAAAACGACCGTTGGGGGAAACCAGTTCAAATCGGGACGCATAGTGCTGTTGAGATCCGTAGAAGAAAACGCAATAGGCGGAGGATCTTCGCTTGTAAAAAAGACACTGCCGCTCCCATCTTCCTCAATCATTAGAGGCTCATCACTGACCAACAAACCCACAACGGTAAATTCCCCTGTAAAAGGTGGCGCCATGAAACTGCTGTTTTGGCTGTAGGACTGGCCAAGCTGCAGCTGGAAGAGGTTGTTTTTATCGGCAAGACCGAACATAGAATACAGCCGTTCGTCGATAAGGATCTCTCCGCTGTTTAGGTGATAGTCATAGTGCTGCTTGCCGTCGATCCATACCACATCCAATTCCTTAAGCCCCGTGGCATACAGGCACCAGGCGTGGGAAGGAACGCATATGGCGTGGGCGTTGATAGAAGACAGCATCCGTCCGTCTTCTAGCACAAAGAAATTATCCTTGCTTTGTATAGAGCCAAAGTACGCGTTTTCAAAATGCACGCAGGATTCGCTTCCATACGCAGTAGCCTTCTCCTTCAGTATTCTCGCAACGCTTGCATCATTGAGCCGCGCATCATAAACGGTTATAATGTTCCGGTCTTCGCTGAACACCTGTTTGTAGTTGTTGTATGCGCAGGAGTCTGACCAAACCAGATACCCCAGCAGCAGGGAAAAGGATAGAATAATGGTAACAGACAAAAAAGCATAGCTTTTGAAGTTGCGGCGTACCATTATTATTCCCTGGCGCAGGAAACGAAACGGCTGTTTTTTCATTCTGCCCGCCAATCTTCCGGAATTTCACGGATCCAGTAAACGTTGATCATATCCCCAGGGAGATAGTAGTAGTATTCTCCCACATCCTCCCCCAAGAAGGCCAGACAGTAGGTGTCCCATAAATTGTTGTTCCTGGGGAACAGACAGGGCATAGAGAGGGTGTGGGTTTCTCCTGTGGCGGCCACGATGTAATCGACGAAAATAGTAGTGGTCATGCCCATTTCATATTCCTTGAATATGTCGCTGTAAAAATAGACAGACCCAGTTACATTAGTGCCGGCTTTCAGCGTGAGGGCTGAGAATCCGTCCCAATAAAGATCCATACTAGCCTCGGCAGAGGCGCTTTCTAGCTTAGCGCCCAGAACAGTTGCATTTGTCCCATCAGTACAGCGTAGACCTGTCAGGACAATATCCTCTGTGGTCTTAAAACGCAGAGCCTGAGGCGTACGCAAATACCCCTGAGCATAAGGACTGTCATCAGAAACACCTACTACGCCCATTGAATACATAAGGACACCCGGGGTATCCTCGCCGGATGTCGGCCAATTCTCCTGATGGAAACGCCACTGACCGAATTCCACCCGGTGGGTATTGCCGCCAAAGGTAATGTCAATATACTCTACCGTCTCCTCAGCATATTTCTCCGGGTCGAATAAAATATTGATTCGGTACGCGCTGTGGTCTGTAAGATGCCCTGCGCTTTGGGCCATATATTCACTGTTATATTGCTCGTAGAGGGCTTGATAAGGCAAAATATAGCCTTCCACTAAGTGCTTGAAGTCTTCATCAGTGACCTGATTTTTCGCAACCAGAGCATTGTATGCCGCGCTGGCGTAACCGGCGTCGCTTTTCTTTTGCGCCAGTGCGGCCAGATCTATATCCTGAAGGCACAGATAGTGATAAGGCATCTGATCGCTGGAGACGAAGACAGCAGGATCGTCACTTACGGGGATCTGCTGAAAGGTATCGTTTTGATCTGTAACCGTAATACCGATACATTTGGTCCGCCCCGGAAAATCCACCTTGATCTCCTCCGGGGAATAAGCTTGCTTGGTTATAATGTAAAAGAAAACACCGTTATAGGGTGCTCCCGGATAGAAATCACAGTCCTGGTTTTGCAGGGAAATGTAGAATTCCCTGTCCGGATCTGCCTCCATAATGGGGCTGGCGGCATAGTCCTTTGCCACCGTAGGCCATAGAGCTGGGTCGGTTGAGATCACCGGCTCTGTAGTCACGGCAGGCTCGGTAGTTTCTGCTGGATCACCACTGTTGCCGCATCCGGCCGTCCAGAAAAGCATGGCGATACACACTAAGAGTAAGGCTGTCATCTTTTTCATATATTGTTCCATATCATTTTCCTTTCTGTCGAATGCCGGGCAAGACCCGTCTGAGAAAGCCACTAACCTGGCGGCGAGCCTTCGCCGCCGGGTGCTTCTAAAGACAAAAATTATACCGAAACGACGTTAAATTTCCAGGGAACTCAGTACGTACAGGATCGTATTGCTATAGTTGAACGGAGCAAAGGAGAAATTGTTGGTGTACATGGTTTGGGGAGTTCCTGAATGCCTTTGAACGTAACAGTTGCCGGGGTGACCATAGCAAGTGGTAAACGCGTAAAATGTGCCGGGCACATTCGGGGATGAGAAGGTAATACTATTAACAAAATTTACATTTTGCGTGTAAGTAGGGTAAACGTTTATCTTAGCGCCTGCTGTAGCCAGTTGCGATGTATAGTCTGTCCAGAGCGTACTGGAATAGCTGACACTGTAGTAGCGATTGCCGAAGGTATGGCTTCCGTTTCTGGGAAGCGTTACGCCGGAGGACATGATCGGTACTTCCCGCTGGTTCACCGCGTCAGTCCTAACTACCGTAGCAGAATAGGAAAGATTGCCGCTTGTCCAAGTATGGACACCGCTGTACTCTGTTGCGGCAAAAGCTCCGATACTAAAGGAACCTAAAAGCAAAATTGCTAGGAGCAGTGTAACGAATTTTCGAACGAATCGTTTCATAATTTACCTCCTTATTAGTTAGACAAGTATTTACAGTAGCTTCAAAACATTTCGCAAAATGCAGTATAATTACTTTGTAATTGATACTCTGTCTTGTGCTACGCCATTGACCTTCAAATCGACGGTCAAAGTGTGCGTAATCTCAGGAATTACTTTCACGGTTTCGAAAAAGAAGATATAGCCATTTCCTGCTTCTTCCCATGTTTTGATGCAAGAATTGCCGCGCCAAAGTTTGATAGTCGCTTCCAAATATTCGGATGTGGAATTGCCAACGATACGGGCCGAGCAGGATGCAACATTTCCGTTGTAAGAGATACCTGGATGAATGGAAAGCGTTCGCGGCGTTACCGCCTGCGCTGAGAGCGGCATAGAAACCAATATGACAAGCACCAGTAACAACGCAATTTTCCTCATATAATTTTACCTCCTTCCTTTGCTACTATCTGTAACGAAGAAAGGAGGCGATTTTGGACAGAATTTTCAAAAATTTTTAATATACAGGAACAACACACCTTGTGAATCGGATCAGCGCATCTTTGTCGCAGTTGGCAGTAATAGAAAGCAAAACATGGTCATTGACAGACCAAACCACTGTACTGGTATACGCGGGATCCTGGGAGAGATAAAAATCCATAACCTGCCCATCAACGGTTTCCTGAATAAGAATATGATCCTCTGGTTTGATAAAGAGAGCACCAGCATCCGGGCCAAACTCATAGCAAAATATCAGAAATGAACCTTCCGGATCAGTATAAATAACGGAACCACTGTTTCCCGTTTCTTCTTGCGCCAAAAGAACATATCCCTCCGGAATCCCAGAAAGGACATAAGCACGAGCAGCAGGCGCGTTGACCTCACCTACAAAGAAGTAACTGGTAAAGCTGTTGTAAGTATTCTTGGTCCATCCAATTACAGCAGCGCGCACCTCCGTATTGAGCATAAGGAGCATACTTCCGCAGAGAATGATCGCTATTATAGCGCAGGCAACGCGTTTCATGACGGAGTATGCGGACGCGTACTTTACTCTGTGGCACAAGTGCCGCATTTTCTTTTCAAATTTTCGTGAAAAAGAATAATAGCATTCGTCAGCGTCCGGCAGCGAGGCCAAAAGCGCCTGTTCATATTCTCCTGCTGCAATACACAGCATTTCATCGGATATCAAAGCAATTCCTCCTCTAAGCACAGTCCTTCCAGTTTTTGTTTTGCCCGTTGGATGCGTTTAATTGCATTAGCTTCAGAAATGTTCAGCATTTTAGAAATCTCTCGATTGTCATAACCATATCGATATTTGAGCAGCAAGATATGCTTGGCCTGTGCAGGTAAAAGCGCAAAACACCGTGCGATAGCATCGGATCCATCATACGTAACCGCTAAACCTACGGTTTCCTCATCAAATAATTCTTGAGGATGCCGTTGCTTGCGACGATACATATCAATTGCTTTGCTCTCAACTATTGTAACGATATAGCCCTTTGTTTTTGGACATATGGGCTCATCAATTTTTTCTATATTTTCGGCAATGGATACAAATGCCGTATGTACCGCATCTTCCGCGTCCTGTTTATTGTTCAAAATTTGATTTGCTATATAGAACATCAACCCCCGGTACTTGGTATAAAGGATTTCAAATTTGTGTTTATCCTCCGGGGCATCAATCATTTGCAGATAAATAATCATGTTGCATCGTCCTTCGCCTTGTTTTGCTATAGTATACCATTTTCAACCAGAGGAGTAAAGTGATATATGGGATTATGTGTATACCTATTGATATATCGTAAATGCATATATAGAGCGCATAAATGTCTGGCAATAATGCTCGGGTGTGCTTAAGTTGTTTTTGATGCACTTCTTGTTGGTCAAAAATCGGTGTTTTTCAAACTATTTCAAAAACATAACAGCCACGCCGGTATCATAGTAGAACATTCACTATTCCCATTAGTAGAATAATAAACATTCCCATAGATACAATTCGTGTTCCTATAGCGGCATATATAAAAAGTTAAATAAATGACCAATACCCCAAGCCTGTTGGCACTATTGAGTGGGGATAAGTATAAAAAATGCCCTCTGCGAATAAACGCAGAAGGCATATTTTTATTGGGTTAGAGAATAGCCAAAATTGTTCCTTTGGGAATGATTTGGTCTGTTCTTTGATATTTGGTATTATTCCCACTCGATGGTGCCGACAGGCTTCGGGGTGAGGTCATACAGGACGCGGTTGATGCCCTCCACCTCGGCAGTGATCCGGGCAGTGATCTTGTGCAGCACCGCGTAGGGGATCTCCTCAATGGTGGCGGTCATGGCGTCGGTGGTATTCACCGCGCGGATGATGGCAGGCCAGCCCTCGTAGCGCAGCTCGTTCCGGACGCCCACGCTCTTCACATCGGGGATGGCGATAAAGTACTGCCAGGTCTTCTCAGCAAGGCCGCACTTGTCAAACTCGTCCCGCAGGATGGCATCTGCTTCCCGGAGGGCATGGAGGCGGTCACGGGTGATCGCGCCCAGGCAACGAACGCCCAGGCCGGGACCGGGGAAGGGCTGACGGTAAACCATGGCGTGGGGCAGACCAAGCGCCTCGCCCACCACACGGACCTCGTCCTTGAACAGAAGCTTCACCGGCTCTACCAGCTCCATCTTCATATCCTCGGGCAGACCGCCCACATTATGGTGAGACTTCACAGGCTTGCCGCTCTCGGCTGCCTTGATGGACTCCAGAATATCGGGGTAGATCGTACCCTGCGCCAAAAACTCGATGCCGGAAAGCTTGGCTGCTTCCTCATCATACACCTTGATAAACTCCGCGCCGATGATCTTCCGCTTCCTCTCCGGCTCGGCAACACCAGCAAGCAGATCCAGAAAACGGTCGGTGGCGTCCACATAGATCAGGTTGGCATCCAGCTCCTTGCCGAAGACCTCAATAACCTGCTCGCTCTCGCCTTTACGCATCAGGCCGTGGTTCACATGGACGCAGACCAGCTGCTTGCCGATAGCCTTAATGAGCAGCGCCGCCACAACAGAAGAATCCACGCCGCCGGACAGCGCCAGCAGCACCTTCTTATCGCCCACCTGCGCCCGGACAGCAGCTACCTGCTCGTCGATAAAAGCCTTTGCCTGCTCCATAGTCGTGATGCGGGCCATGGATTCGGGACGGATATCATATGCCATAGGGTTTTCCTCCACATCTTTAGAAAAATTGATAATTCATTATAACGCCATTTTTTTCACTATGCAAGAAAAAAATACAGGAATTTTCTACAAAAAAGGACACGCGCAGGCGTGTCCTTTTTGTAAATCAGTAAACGGCCAGAATAATGGCATAGAACAGCCGGTAGTGCAGCGGGGTCTCCATCAGCTGACGGGTATGCATCAGAATGTCCGCGTCAAGGATCTCCAGCTCTTCCCTTGCGATCCGGTGCTGACTGAATTTCGCTTTTTGCGCCAGCTCGTACAGCTCCCTGGCAGGCTTATCCTTGCACAGCCGGGCAAGATACACGCTGTACCGCCAGCGGGCGATGGCCTGCCGGTTGGTATTGCCCCGACGCAGCCGGTTCTGCCGCATTCGGATACGCAGTATCCGCTGTCCCAGGATCGTTCCCAGGATCGCCGCCAGAAGCAGCAGCCACTTCAGGATCTCCCACAGCCAGCTAAGATCCAGCGGCTCATCCTCATCCTTTTCCGGCGATTCTTCCGTGGGTTCGGTAGATTCGTCGGTGGGATCGGTAAGCTCAGTAGTCGGCTCTGTTGTCGGCTCTGTGGTAGGCTCGGTAGTCGGCTCCGTTGTAGGCTCCGTTGTAGGCGGAGGGGGAGGCGGCTCCGTTGTCGGCTCCGTTGTAGGAAGCTGCAGGGGGTCATCGTTTTCCGGGGTGGGATCCAAGACGATCCAACCCAAGCCTTCGATATACGCCTCCACCCACGCATGGGCATTGGCATTGGTGACCCGGGTCTTTACCCCTGCTTCTGTTTCCACCAGATAACCGGTAACATACCGGGAGGGAATCCCTGCCGCCCGGAGCAGCACCGCTGCCACAGTGGCATAATGGACACAGTAGCCTGTATTGCTTTCATACAAGAACCACTGAGCAAAATCCGTCTTGTCCTCCGGCAGCGCCGGTGTATCCAGATCATAGACAGCGGACATCTGGACATAATTGATGATCCGCAGCGCCTGCTGCCATGCCGTTCCCGTTCCCGCGGCCAGCTGCTTTGCCAAAGGCTCTGCCCACTTCCGGGTCTCAGCGGGAAGCTGTACGCAGGTATTGCCCGCATAGCCGTCCGCCGCAGGCGGTGTTGCCAGCAGGCCTGCCACAGCATCCAGCTGATAGAGATCGTATTCGTATCTGGTACGAGCCTGGGTATTCTTCACGCTGTTGGCATCGGCAAACATTTCCTCTGTGTAGTAAGGTAGGAACTCCAGCGTCTCCAAACGGTCCGTCTCCACGGCCATATCTCCGGCTGCAGAGAACACCGCTTTGGTGGGCCACTGAAGTCCGGAAGCCTTACTGCTGTATGTCCAGCTTGTGCCGTTATAAATATCCAGCGCCCTGCCCCGGAGTAAGTAGATACCGGTCTGTGTGGCAGAAACGGTCATGATCTCCTTTTCTGCATTCTCGTAGTGCTGGTTGTGGGTCAGATCCGCCATATCATCTTCATCAAAGCCGGAAATGCTCAGGCCAATATCTTCTATCCAGTCGACCACCTGCTGGTAGATCTGCTCCGCCAGATCCTGCTTGTCATAGTCCTCCTGGGCCACATTGCCGAAGAGAAGCTGCAGCACCAGTACCGCAGGCAGCAGGATCAGCAAAAGCAACCGGTTTCCCTGTTCCCGGCTTTGCCGGCGGACAGAGTTTGTCAGCACCAGAAGCATAACGCCCAGCAAAAGAAGGTATATCCACAAGGTGTCGGGCAGCTTGTCCGTGACCACAAGACATGCCGCCATAGGTGTCAGTCCCGCTACCACAGCCGGGATCGCGGACCGCCCCCGGCACACCGTCCGGGCAATGAAAAAGGTGATCACCGCGCCCAGATAGATCATGGCTGCGGTGGAATCCGCCGCCGCGTCATCCATCACCAAAACGCCCCAGCCGTAAGCCTTGTCATAGACAAAGGTAACCGTTTTCAGCACGGTGCTGATGCTGTTTGCCAGATCTCCCCACAGGATCATACCCAGGGTAAACAGGGTCAGGGTGAAGATCGCCGGCCATCGGGGGCTGACGATATAACAGATGCTGAAGGTAAAGCTGATCACACAGAAGCAGATAGCGGTGACCACGATCATATCCGCGCCCATCAGGTCAAAACCTGTGGTCAGACACGCCACGGCGCTGACGCTCAGAAGCGTTCCCAATACAACGCTCAGCAGGCAGGACATAAGCTTTTCATGCTTCATCTGATCCCACCTCCGATATGATGATGCCAATAGGCATCCTCTGTCTGGGGCATTGCTGCCATATCCGATGCGGGCAACTGCAAAAGATTGAACATGGCAACGTCCAGGCTTTCGCCGTTGGTGACCGGGAAATCATACTCTCCCCCGCCGGTGGCGCACCGCAGCTCATGGGGCATTTCCTTTTCCAGCAGATACCGGCTCAGCCACAGGAGGCTGCCAAGCTTATCATTGAGTTGCTCCGGGCTTCCCGCCAGGCTGACAGACACCACTGCCTTATCCCGCAAAGCCTCCACAGGCTCCCGATAGATCAGCTTCTTCGTCTTGGATGCCAACTTCCAGTGGATCAGCCGCAGACTGTCCCCCGGGCGGTACTCCCGCAGGTCGTGGTTTTCCGAAAAACCGCCGCCGGGCTTGGGCCGCCACAGCCGCATAGGCCGTTTGTTCAGGGCGGGAGGCTCTTCCATGGGGACTTCCTTGGGCAGGATCAGCACATTGAGCTGACCCTTCCGCCATACCGGCAGCTGCCACAGACCCATATAGTCACACACCCAGATCCGTACCGGCTGGATCGCCAGAAAACCGCAATGCTCTGTGGGCAGCTTTTTGCCGGTCTTTAATGTCCAAACCTCTCCTGTGAGCCGGTTATGTATCCGGTATTTGCCTTTGATAACCGGAGTCGGAAGCCAGCTTTTTGACCGGATGCACAGCCGTGTGGTCTGTCCGATCTCCAGCCGGAGAGGACAGTCCGGCTGGACCGCCACAGTGAGCATGGCAGGCAGGCTGATGATCAGGCTCAATACCGGCATCGCCAGTACCCACATCAGTGCGAACCAGGAGAACCATTCCCGGTATGCCACAAAAAACACCAGACAGCCAACTGCGACTGCCAGGTACAGCAATCGATTCTTTATCATATTATTTTACTTTCGGGGCTGCCACCTGATCTACGATCTGCTGCAGCACCTGCTCTGCTGTCAGTCCCTGGGCCTCTGCCTTGGGAGACAGCTGCACCCGGTGAGTCACGGTGGGCAGCATGGTTTCCTGCACATCCTTGGGGATCACATAATCCCGTCCCCGGAGCTGGGCAATGGCCTTGCTCATGGCGATCACCGCCAGGGTCGCGCGGGGACTGCCGCCCCGGGCAAGGAGTTCGGACTTTCGGGTGGCAGCGATCAGCTCAACAACGTATGCGATGATCTCATCGGCAACATGGGTGTTCTCCACCTCCTGCTGCAGAGCGATCAGCTCCCGGTGGGAGACGATCGCCTCCATATCGCTGAGAGGATTTTTACCCTGCCGGCTCTTGACCATGACCATCTCGTCCTTGGGACTGGGGTAGCCCAGGCTGAGCTGCACGGTAAACCGGTCCATCTGGCTGTCGGGCAGCAGCTGGGTACCGGCAGCGCCGGTGGGGTTCTGGGTAGCGACAACCACAAAAGGCTTAGGGATCACATGGGTCACGCCGTCCACAGTGACCTGACCCTCCTCCATTGCCTCCAAAAGAGCAGACTGGGTACGGGATGTGGCGCGGTTCAATTCGTCCGCCAGGAACAGGTTGCACAGTACAGCGCCAGGCTGATAGACCATCTTGCCGCTGACCTGGTCCAGGATCGAGAAACCGGTGACGTCGGAAGGCAGCACGTCCGGAGTAAACTGCACCCGGTTCTGCTGCAAACCAAGGGTCTTGGAAAACGCCAGCGCCATGGTGGTCTTACCCACACCGGGAATATCCTCCATAAGAACATGTCCCTTTGCTAAAATAGCCGCCAGCACCCAAAGCAGTACCTTATCCTTACCTACCACTGCCTTTCGCACCTGACCGATGATTCGCTGGGCATATGCGCTGACAGCGTTCTGCTGAGTCTGCATAAACCCCCCTCCTTATTATGTAAATATTGTGATTTCAGTATATCCCATAGTAGGCTGAAAAGCAAGCTGTTCTTTCCCGTAGGGTGGGTTTTGTATTGCAAAAATCGGGAGAAAATAGTATGATAATAATAAGAAAGGATGTGTTTGCATGGCTGCTGGATTTGAAGGTTTTTCTCCGGAGACGGTAGATTTCCTCTGGGGTATTCGCATGAACAATAACCGGGACTGGTTCACGGAACATAAGAAAGATTATGTAAACCACTTATATGAGCCTATGAAGGCTTTGGGAAAAGAGCTGTTTCAGCCTTTCCTGGACAAGCCGGGAAATCTTCTGAAGGTCAGCCGGATCTATCGGGATGCCCGGCTCCACCATCCCCTGCCCTACAAGGAGAGCCTGTGGATCTGTATCCGCAAGGATGTTACCTGGTGGGGAGAAAATCCCTGCCTATACTTTGAGATCCGTCCTGAGGGCATCAGCTACGGTTTCTTTTTGTGGCAGCCCCGGACCGCAACTCTGGAGGAATACCACCGGGACTGGGAGGCACGACCCAAGGAATTTCTCCGGCTGATCAATAAGACGGAAAAAGCCACCGGCGTTCCCATCGGAGCAGAGCTCTATAAACGTCCCAAGCCTGCGCCCACACCGGAATTAGACCGGTTCTACGCCTGGCGCAGATGCATCGAATGCGTCAAAACCGAGGAATTTTCCCCGGAGGTCTTTGGACCGGAGCTGGCTGTCCGGGCAAGAGATTTCCTGGAAAAGCTGATACCGCTGTACGAGTATTTCAACCGGTTTTCTGTCTAAAATATGTATTGGCGGGTCGGTACCGACCCGCCTGTTCGCATCACACCGGCGACACACTTGACAGAAAATGTACGATCCTGCAAAAGTCCGTCGTCACGATCTTTGTGTTTGGCCGTTTCATTTGCTGTCCGAAAACAGTTTGCCCGGACCGACATGTTTTATGCCGGTCCGGGCAATCTTTTATTTTCCAAATTCTGTTATTTATCCAGATGGACATTCAGGTGCGGATAGGTCATCTCGATACCCTTCTCGTCAAACACCTTTTTCACATTTTCGTTGGCGGCAAAAAGCACATCCCAGTAGTCCTCGCCTTTGCACCAGACCCGGAGGGCATACCTAATGGCGCTATCGTCATAGCTAAGCACCGCAGCAAAGGGGGCAGGCTCTGCAAATGCCTTTTCCACACTGCCCGCCTGACGGAGCGCAGAGAGCACCTGCTCCACCGGCGCGGTATAGGCAGCGGACACCTCCACATCCACCCGGCGGGTGCCGGCTACAGAGTAATTAACGATCTCCGCGGAGACCACAGCGCTGTTGGGGATGGAAACCACCTTATTGTCCGGGGTGGTCAGCTTGGTATAAGTAAGACCGACCTCCTTAACAGAACCGGACTGACCTGCCACTTCCACATAGTCCCCGGCAACAAAGGGTTTGTTGTACAGCAACATGAAGCCTCCTACCAGGTTGGTCATAGCATTCTGCACAGACAGAGAAACCGCCAAAGTCAGCACACTGGCAAGGGCGACGATGCCGGTAACATCGATCCCCAGCCGGGAGGCGGCGATCAGCGCCAGTAAGGCATACAGCACGGTACGCAGCACCGACTTGATCAGACCGTAAGCGGTCTTTTCCAGCTTGGTCTTTTCCAGCGCTGCTGTGATCACCTTCATCAGCAGGCGGATGGCAAGGATGCCCACCACCAAAATAATCACCGCAGGCAGGATCTTACTCAGGGCAAAGCTGCCCAGCATTGTAAAAAATCCGGTTATCGCATTCATGGAAACGCACTCCTTTACAGGTTATTTCAAATTTATTATAGCATACATACCCTGTTGCGCAAGGGAAAATATTTCCTTAAAAACCCGAAAAAAGCATATTTTACCGATTCCCTCTTTTCTCTTTGCCCTTTTCCTGCTATAATAGAGCTATCCTTGTGAAAGGAAGACCGTTTTATGTACAATGTTTTGATTTGCGACGATCACCCGGATATCGTCAATGCTTTAAAAATCTATTTGAAGCCGGAGGGCTACTGCCTTTTTACCGCCGGCAACGGTGTCCAGGCAGTCCAGACCGTCCGGGAGCGGGAGATCCACCTTGTTCTGCTGGATATCATGATGCCGGAAATGGACGGCATTACCGCCACCAAAGCCATCCGGGAGCAGTCCAATGTGCCTATCATTCTGCTTACCGCCAAAAGCGAAACAGAGGATGTGGTCCGGGGACTGAATGCCGGTGCGGATGATTACATAACCAAACCCTTTGTGCCGGCAGAAGTGCTGGCCCGGGTACGCTCTCAGCTCCGCCGGTATGCCATGCTGGGCAATCGGACGCCTGACCTGTTGGAAGTGGGCAATATCTGTCTGGACGATACTACCAAGGTAGTCTGCGTAGACGGCGAGCCGGTATCCCTGACCCCCATTGAATACAGCATTTTAAAGCTCCTTATGTGCAACCCGGGAAAGGTCTACTCCACCAAGGCCCTTTATGAAGCGGTCTGGCAGGAAGCAGCTTTGGGTAGTGAAGGCGCTGTGGCAGTCCATATCCGGCATCTGCGGGAAAAGCTGGAGATCGACCCCTCCCATCCCCGGTATCTGAAGGTGGCATGGGGACAGGGCTACAAGATAGAAGGAGGCAGACCGTGAGATACAGCATCTTCATAAAATTCCTGGTCATCCTGCTCACCGCCTGCTCTCTGGTCGCTGCCATAGGCGGCGCCGCCGGTATCGTCGCCATGGAAGACGCGGGCCTGTATGTAAACGGTCTGGAGCTGCTTCAGGATCAGGAATACGAGTCTATTGCCAATGCCGTCGCCACCGGTACAGCCAACCGGTATGCGGCAAAAAACCTGAGCAATCTTTCCTACGCCAATATTGAAAGCCAATTCCCCGATCCCAAAAAGCGGGGCGACGCCGGTCACTGGCATGTCCAGCTCCGCGAAGGCGATTCTGTGCTCATCGATGTGGGAAATACCGATGGCTTTACCATCATCAAGGAATATACCATGGTTCCGGTATATCCCGTCATTTCCATTTACGGACCGGACTACATCCCCCCGGAAAGTACCGACCCCACCCAGGAGGAGCGAAACCCCTCTGCCTTTGAGATCCTGGCGCCGGAGGGGTATCTCTACCACCAGACCGACACCGTCTGGGAGGGGGGTGGCTTTACCACTTATAACTACTATTACTACGAAGCGCCGGAATACACCGTCACCGTATACATGCGTCCCGGCGTACTGGAGTCCAGCGCCTTACACCTGCTGACGGATCTGTATCCCCACCGCTTTACCTTTATCGCCATCCTCGCCACAGGACTTTTGCTGTTTGCCGCGGGCATGGTCTACCTGCTCTGGGTCGCAGGCCGTACTGCCCGTCATCTGGTCCGTCCCGGCGGACTGAACCGGATTTCTCTGGATGTGTACGCCGTTGCCACAGCCGGCGGCATCCTTGGTCTGATCGCTTTGATGCGAAGGGTGATGGACTGGGTGCAATATGAAGGTCCTCATCTTGGAAACCTAAGTATTTTGGCAGTCAATCTGCTGGCCATTGTACTGCTGGGCATCGGTTTTCTCTATGCCCTCAGCGCCCAGGTCAAGGTAAACGGCTTCTGGTGGCAGCATAGCTTTCTGGGCTGGCTCTGCCGAGTCATTAAACGGGGCTTCCTGGCTTTGCGCCGGGTTCTTAGCAAATTCTTTGCCCTGCTGCCGGTGATCTGGCAAGGGCTGCTGGTCCTGAGTCTGTGTCTTTCGGGCTGCGTGATCACCGGATTGACGGCAAACCGGATCAGTTGGCTGCCTTTTGTTGGGATGCTTGCAATCACTGTTGGTATTGTCTGTTACGGCGCATGGGCATACGGCTGTCTTTTCACCGGCGTCCGGCATATGGCCCAGGGGGATCTGACCCATACCATCGACACCCGATTTTTGATCGGGCTGTTCCGGGAGCAGGCGCTGTATATCAACACCCTGGCAACGGTCGCCACCAACGCCGCGGAAAAGCAGATGTACTCTGAGCGGATGCGTACAGAGCTGATCACCAATATTTCCCATGACATCAAGACCCCGCTGACCTCCATTATCAACTACGTGGACCTGTTGGGAAGACCCCACTCCGATCAGGAAGGCGAGCAGTATCTGGAGGTTCTGGGCCGGCAATCCCAGCGGATGAAGAAACTGATCGTGGATCTGGTGGAGCTGAGCAAGGTCTCCAGCGGCAACGTGGAGGCAGACATTGCCCAGCTGGACGCTGTGGAGGCTGTGACCCAGGCGCTGGGCGAGTTTTCTGACAAGCTTACCAATGCCAGACTGGAGCCGGTATTCTCCCACCCGGAGGAGCCGGTGTCGGTTCTGGCAGACGGACGGCTTTTATGGCGGGTGCTGTCCAATCTTTTCAGCAACGCAGTGAAGTACGCCATGCCGGACACCCGGCTGTATGTGGATCTTGTAAAGCTGGATGGTCAGGTGCTGATCAGTCTGAAAAATGTGTCCCGGGAGCCGTTGAATGTAAGCGCCGAGGAGTTGACCGAGCGCTTTGTCCGCGGCGATACCGCCCGGAAGACCGAGGGCAGCGGTTTGGGACTAAATATCGCCAAAAGTCTGACAGAGCTGCAATCCGGACAGCTGCAGATCCTGGTAGACGGGGATCTTTTTAAGGTCACTCTGATCTTCCCGGGAGTTTAATTTTATTATATCCCCGCAAAGTGAAAAAATCTTCTCGCTTTTCTATCATTTTTCTCTCATTTTTTTCTCAGTTTTTGTTCACAAAAATGTCGAATTTTGTTCGCAAAGCCTTCACGGCATATTCAAAATCCCCTATTATCGTAATTGTAGAAAGGTTGCGGAAGCCGTGAGCCGCTTCCTTTCGCCTCCGTAAGGCAGGAAGAAACACCTGCCCTTTCTACCTCTCTTCTTTCAATCCCTTAAGCGGAAAGCCCACTGCGTTGGCAGTGGGCTTTTTGCCTTCCGACATGTAGAGACCGGCGTCCCCGACGGTCCTTCACCAACGAATCCGTCTCCCGATCGTCCGTTTTTCATTGACTTTTACCGGCAGTATTGTATAATAAAACCAGAGAAAAACGGAAAAGGAGCGATCTTTATGTATTACCGCATGTCCGTTGCAGGTCTTGAGAGAGACCTTCCCATTTGCAAGGTTACCGACAGCCTTTACATTGCCGGTTTCGTGGTCTTCGGCGATCAGGAGCTGACAGTCGCCTGCGCCCGAGAGCTGATAAAAAAAGCCCCGGAATATGACTATATCATCACCGCCGAGGCAAAGGGAATCCCCCTTGCCCACGAAATGGCGCGGCAGACAGGCGCCGAGAAATATTTTCTTGCCAGAAAAGTTCCCAAGCTGTACATGACCGGTGTGTTTGAATCCTCTGTCAAGTCCATCACCACCGCCAAGGAGCAGAAGCTGTACTTAGACATTGCTGACGCGGAGCTGATGAAGGGCAAGAAGATCCTCATTGTGGACGATGTGATCTCCACCGGTGAGAGCCTTGCCGCTTTGGAAGCGCTGGTAACCAAGGCCGGCGGCATTATCGCAGGTCGGATGGCAGTCCTTGCCGAGGGCGACGCCCAGACAAGAGAGGATATCATCTACCTGGAAAAACTTCCCCTGTTCAACCCCGACGGTACGGTAAAAGCCTGATTTTATACAGCTTAACAGCACCGCATATTTGCGGTGCTGTTTCTCTTGGATTCCATTTGGATTCCTAACCTAAGGTAACCTAAGGTAACCTAAGGTAAGATAATCTAACAGAAAATAAAATAACTGAATATAACCGCTGTCGCTGTATATATGCGCGTGCGCGCGTACTGCAGCGGCAGAAAAACATATTTTTCTTTATTTTTTGCAAATTCATACAGTCGTTTACTTTTTACTGTTTATCTGTTATAATCTTTCGATAGAAAGAAAAGTGTTCCCGGATTGGAGATGACACCTTGGATAACACCTATCTGAAAATCGATCTGGATGCCATCGGAGAAAACTTCCGTGCCGTCCGTCAAAAGGCCGGCGTGCCGGTAATGGCGGTTGTCAAGGCTGACGCCTACGGTCACGGTGCTGTTCCCGTTGCCCAGCTTCTGGAAAAGGACTGCGCCTTTTTTGGCGTATCCTCTATGGCAGAAGCCATGGAGCTTCGCGGAGCAGGCATTCAAAAGCCCATACTGATTCTCGGTCATACCCCCGCAGATTTCTACGGAGAGATGATCCGTTACCGCATCCGTCCTGCCATCTTTACTTGGGAAGATGCTTTGGCTCTGTCTGACGAGGCGCAGAAACAAGGCGTTGTCGCTCCCTTCCACTTTGCCCTGGATACGGGCATGGGCAGAATCGGCTTCCAGGCAAATGCGGCGTCCGCTGACATCTGTGCCAAGATCGTCCGACTTCCCGGACTGGTTGCTGAGGGCCTTTTCAGCCACTATGCCACCGCCGACTGTGCCGATCTTTCCGCGGCAAAGCTGCAGACAGAATCCTTTGACCGGTTTTATGAAATGCTTCAAAACCGCGGCATCTCTATCCCTATCCGCCATATGAACAACTCTGCCGGCACCATGAATTTCAGCTCTCACTACGACATGGTTCGCTCCGGAATTGTTACTTACGGTCTGTACCCCAGCGACCAGGTAGACCCCGGCCTGCTTCCTTTGAAGCCTGCCATGTCCTGGCACAGCCATATCAGTTTCCTGAAACAGCTGGAGCCCGGGCATCCCATCAGCTACGGTGGCACATTTGTCACCACCCGTCCCACCCTGGTGGCCACGATCCCTGCAGGCTATGCCGACGGCTACCCCCGCAATCTTTCAAACCGCTTTTTCGTTTTGATCCGTGGACAGAAAGCCCCTATTCTGGGCCGGATCTGTATGGATCAGTTCATGGTGGATGTGACAGATATCCCCGGTGTAACTGCCGGTGATGAGGTGGTGCTGTTTGGTCACGGACTGCCGGTGGAGCAGATCGCAGAGGCCGCAGACAGCTTCAACTACGAGACGGTCTGCCGGATCAGCCGCCGGGTATGCAGAGTGTATTACCGGAACGGACAACCTGTTCACACCGTCAATTACCTGTTGGATAAGTAAGGAAAACACCACGCCGCCGGCGTGGTGTTTGTTTTGATGTGAGAAAAAAATGATAAAAAATTGATAAAAAAACGAGAAGATTTTCTTGGGAATATGTGCTATGCTGTATCTACCCTTCCTGCTCCCTAACCTTGCATGCATAGAAATAGGCCTGCTTAAAATCCCCCAGCTCCCGGTAGCATTCCTCCAGCCGTCGGGCGGTTTTTCGGGGATAGCCTTCCTCTGCCAAACGGTAATGCTCCGCCGCCTGGGCGTAAGCCTTTTGGGCAAAATATGCCTCAGCCCGGAGATAGTTCCACAGGCTGTCGGCGTTGGGCGCAGCCGCGTCCAGGATCCTTCCGCAGCCTGCCGGATCGTCAACCTCCAACGCTGCCTTTGCCCGCAGCAGCAGCTCCGGTGTCATATCCGGCAGTTCTGCCGCCAGCATCCCTGCCTTCTCCGGATCCCCGCGGAACATAAGCAGCAGTCGCTTTCGCTCCAGTTCCGGTGTGTAGTAGTCCGTATTCTCCCCGGCTTGCCCTGCCTTTTCCAGAAGCTGGATGGCATACACCGGCTTTCCTGTCTCCAAAGCATCCTCTGCCATATCCATCAGGCACAGCGCCTCCAAAAACCACCGTTCCCGGTCAAACACCGGATCGGAGCTTTGATAACCGGCGAGCAACTCCACCGCCCGTCCCGGGTCATCGGCAGTCCAGGCAGCTCGCGCCTGCTCCATCACCTGCTGGTTCGGCGAGGTCACCGCCTGCTCCTCCAGAAAATAGGACACAGACACCTCCAACCGGGATGCCAGATATTGCAGGGTGGACATAGACGGTCTTGCGCTGCCATTTTCGATTTGGGAGAGCATGTTCCGGGTGATCTCCTCCCCGCAAAGCTGCCGCTGGGACAGCCCTGCACGGAGCCGCGCCTCCTTGATTTTCCGACCCAATTCCATAGGGTTTCCTCCGGGGTAATTTATATTTACCCCAATCTTACCATATTTCTCCCCAAAAAGCTACCGTTACAAAAAATTCATTTGCTATTTGGGTATATTTGCTATATAACTAGATACAGAAGAATTGCTTTCTAGGAGTGAACTTATGGACATTCGTGACAGAAACGGCCTGAAAACTGCTACGGAGCAAGCCCTTTCTCAGGCATCTTACGATCCCCGAAAACTGGCGCTTATCCACACCGGCGCAGCCCTTGCTTTATCTTTGGCGCTGACCGTTTTGAACTTCATCCTCTCCCGGCAGATCGATAGCACCGGAGGACTTTCCGGCATTGGTGTCCGTTCTGTGCTGTCCACCGCCCAGTCGGTGCTCTCCATTGTCAATGCCCTGATCCTACCCTTCTGGGAGATGGGCTTTGTTGCCGCTGCCATTGCTATGTCGCGCCGGAATGCCGCCACCCCGAACACGCTCCTTTCCGGCTTCCGCCGGTTCGGTCCTGTGCTGCGGCTGAACCTGTTGCAAGGGGCGCTGTATGTAGGTATCGCCTTTTTGTGCATCCAGATCAGCGCCGGCATCTTTATTATGACACCCTTCTCCGATCCTCTGCTTGCGGCATTGGAGCAGCTGTATGCCACCGGAACAACCGTTCCTGATGACACAGCCATCGCTGCCCTGTCAGAGCTGATCCTCCCGGTGTACGGGATCTTCGCCATTTTGTTCTGCCTGCTGGCGATCCCCCTAAGCTACCGCTTCCGGATGGCAGGCTTTGCCATCATGGACAACGAAAAGATCGGCGCTTTACGCGCCATGGGCAAGAGCCATAAAATGATGCGCTATAACCGATTCTCCCTTTTTAAGCTGGACCTTTCCTTCTGGTGGTACTATCTTTTGCAGCTTGCCAGCATGGGTCTTGGCTTCGGAGATCTGCTTTTACGCGCCCTGGGCGTGGAGCTTGCCAATGCCGATGTGGCATTTTTCGGATTTTACGGCGTTCACCTGCTCTGCCAGCTCGGTCTTGCCTGGTGGATGCAGAGCCGGGTACAGACCACTTATGCCATGGCTTACGAAGCAGTCCGCCCGGAGGCGGAAGACCCGGAGCCCCCGGTAATGAAAAATCTCCCCTGGGACTATCTACCTCAATAAAAAAAGACAGGATCATCCGATCCTGTCTTTTTTATTTATTTTCCAAAAGATCTTTCAGCGTAATGCCCTCGAAGAAGGCATCCACCATACCGTCCAGCTTTTCCCACATAGGCAAAGTATGACAGCAGGTTGCCCGGGAGCATGCCGACGGGCCTTGGGTGGTGCAGGAAACTGTGTTTAAGCTTCCCTCAGTAAGCTTCAGAATGCTGCCCACCGTATATTCCTCCGGCTTGCGATTCAAGCGATAGCCGCCGCCCTTGCCGTGGACTGCGTCCACAAAGCCAGCCTTTGAAAGGGTGGTCATAATGGACTCTAAGTATTTCTGGCTGATGCCCTCAGCCTCTGCGATCTGCTTCAAGGGAATGTATCCCTCAGAGCCGTGCAACACAAAATAGACCATGACGCGCAGGGCATAGCGTCCTTTTGTAGATACGATCATTCGTGGCAGTGATCGCAGTTCTCGCAATCGGGGAACTGATTCTTGTCGTACGCGATGCCGTTTTTGTCGTAGTAATCCTTCAGGGCGGACTTGATCGCCTCCTCCGCAAGGACAGAGCAGTGCATCTTGTGGGCAGGCAGACCGTCCAGTGCCTCGGCCACTGCTTTGTTGGTCAGCGCTAAGGCGTCATTGATAGACTTACCCTTGATCATTTCGGTTGCCATAGAGGAAGACGCAATGGCAGAGCCGCAGCCGAAGGTCTCAAACTTCACATCGGCGATCATCTCTCCCTCGATCTTCAGGTATATCTTCATAATATCGCCGCACTTGGCGTTGCCCACAGTGCCAACGCCGTCAGCATTTTCGATCACACCCACATTCCGGGGGTGCATGAAATGATCCATAACAACTTCGCTGTATAATGCCATAATATAAGTCTCCTGTTTTACAAAATATATTCTCTTTCCCCATTCTGGAGGTCACGCCACACCGGGCTCATGTTCCGCAGCTGCTGTACCACCTGAGGCACAACGGTCAGAATATGGTCGATCTCCTCGTCGGTATTGTAATGGCTCAGAGACAGCCGCAAAGAGCCGTGAGCCACATCGTGGACTCTGCCGATAGCCAGCAGTACATGGCTGGGGTCTAACGAGCCGGAGGTACAGGCAGAGCCGGAAGAAGCCGCTACGCCGTGCATATCCAGAAGCAGCAGCAGCGCCTCACCCTCGATCCCCTCGAAGCAGAAGCTTACATTGCCGGGCAGTCGGTTGACCGGGTCGCCGTTTAGGGCGCAGTGGGGGATCTTTGATAGTCCCTCGATCAGCTTATCCCGCAGAGCAGTGACCTTAGCGGCATTTTTCTCCATATTGGCGCAGGCATCCTCCAAAGCGGCAGCCATGCCCCGGATACCGGGGATATTCTCCGTGCCGGCACGCTTGCCCCGCTCCTGAGCGCCGCCCTCGATCACATTGGTCAAAGGGAAACCCCGGCGGACATACAATGCGCCCACGCCTTTCGGGCCATGGAACTTGTGGGCAGACAGGCTGAGCATGTCGATATTCTGCTCTTTTACATGGATATTCAGATGACCTGCCGCCTGCACCGCATCGGTGTGGAAGGGCACGCCTGCCTCTTTGCAGACAGCGCCGATCTGGGCGATGGGAAGAACTGAGCCGATCTCATTGTTGGCGTACATACAGGTCACAAGGCAGGTATCCTCCCGGATAGCGTCCTTTACCTGCTGAGCAGTCACATTGTGACCTTCCCGGACATCCAAAAGGGTGATCTCAAACCCCTCTTTTTCCAGACGGTTCAATGTGTGCAGCACCGCATGATGCTCAAAAGCGGTGGAAATAATATGCTTTTTGCCTTTCCGGGCGCCGTAGCGGGCAGCAGAGATGATTGCCTGATTGTCCGCCTCACTGCCGCCGGAGGTGAAATAGATTTCTCTCGGCTCACAGCCAAGGCAGGCAGCCACCCGAGCCCGGGCATCCTCCAAAACTTCTTTTGCCTCCTGTCCTACAGAGTGAAGACTGGAGGGGTTTCCGTAAATTTTGTCAAAATAGGCTGTCATTTCCTGGATCGCAACAGCGCTCATTTTGGTTGTAGCAGCATTGTCTGCGTAAACTTGCATGGGTATGATTCCTCCAAATTTATTTACCTATTAACTTCATAGGTATACTACCACTTCTTACCTATCCTGTCAATAGGTAAAAGGGTCGTTTTTTCCTTATTTCTCCATATTTTTCGACTTTTACTGCGTTTAAGGAACTGCCGTCGCGGCATATTAAAGAGGCAGAGAAAAAAGGAGGGTGGAAAATGAAAAAAATAACAAAACGAGCTGCGATCCTGCTGCTTTTTTTATGGTTGATACCCCAGAGCGTAAGCGCCGCAAGGCTCTTGCTCCCCGTAGGGGAAATTATCGGTCTGAAGCTCGTCGACGATACCGTCACAGTCAGTGCTTTTGACGATAGCATAGGCGCATCAGCCAAAGACGCGGGGCTGGAAGTAGGCGATCGCATATTAAAGGTAGACGGTAAAAACATCACCTGCGCCAAGGATATCCGCAGCGCCCTGGACCGGTGTGACGGAAAAGTCACTGTTTCTGTGCTGCGAAAAGGAAAACAGCGGACTCTTGCCCTTACGCCCCAGATCACCGGCGAAGGTCCGCGACTGGGTGTATACCTGAAGGAAGGCACAACAGGGGTAGGTACTGTCACTTTTTACGATCCGGAATCCGGAAAATTCGGAGCGTTGGGTCACGGAGTAAACGATTCTTCCGGCTCGCTGCTGCAAATGCGGGAAGGTCAGGTGTATGACGCCTCTGTTGTCACTGTAAAAAAAGGAAAAGTTGGCGCGCCCGGACAACTGATGGGAACACTGGACGGCAGCCGCGTGCTAGGCAAGCTAAATAAGAATACTGCCCAGGGCGTATTCGGGATCCTGGACGCAGACTGGAAAGGACAAGTGCTTCCGGTAGGTTCTTCTGCCGATCTGCACACCGGCAGCGCCCATATCCGCTGCGCGGTAAACGGAGAGTCCGTTCAGGAATATTCTGTGGAGATTCTCAAAATCTATCCCCGATCCGGATCAGACGGACGAAACATGCTCCTGCGGATCACTGACCCTGCTCTGTTAACCCTCACCGGCGGCATCGTCCAGGGCATGTCCGGCAGCCCCATCATCCAGGACGGCAAATTGGTCGGTGCTGTCACTCACGTGTTGGTCAATGATCCCACCACGGGATATGGCATCTTCATCGAAAACATGCTGGACGCGGCAGCCTAAAGCCTCCCTCTACGACTCGCTAAGAGCCGCCGCAAGCGGCGGTTGCTCGCATGCACAGCGCCTGCGGGCGCTAGTGATGAGGGAGGTGGCTGCCCGAAGGGCAGACGGGGGGAGAGAAAATGGAATAACATTTCTCTCCCCCAGTCAGCCTATTCGGCTGACAGCCCCCTCTAACGAGGGGGCTTTTTGGGCATTCCGCAACCGTGATTTGCGGAATTTCAAACCAAAGATGGTGGAAGGCCCTGAATAACAGTGGTATATTAGAGCTGTAAAAACAAGAAAGGAGCTGAACACCATGGATTTTAAAGAACGTATTTTTCAAGCCAGAAAGGCAAAAGGTTTCTCGCAAGAGGAACTGGCAGAGCTTGTAGGCGTATCCCGCCAAGCAGTATCCAAATGGGAGACAGGCGAGGCAATGCCCGATATGGAAAAGCTTGTGGCGTTGTGTCACGCGCTGGAGTTGGACTTTGAATATCTTGCATTAGGAAAGGAGCCAATGCCTAATTCGCAGGAAACAAAGAAATCTCATAGATGGATGGCGATCTTGCTGGCAGCGGTATGTTTTGTTTCCGGCATCCTGATTGGACATTATTGGCCATCCAAAACTCCAGAAAAACCAAACCCTTTGGAGGCGATCGAGATCTCCGAAGTGGTCGTTACACCTATGAAGGAAGGAATATCGCAAATAACAGAATTTGAAATAGCCATTTATCCCAATCAGATGCCGGAAGGAATGGCTGTGGCTGTACTATGGGGAGATCTCAATTATGATCCAACTGCAACGCTTTGTGTTCATGACAATGATTGTTACAAGGCCATTTTGAAAGGTTATTATGATTTCCATTATAGGATCAGCGTTCTTCTTACCTTAGATGGGCACGAAAAACAAATCCGTATTCTTGATGTATATGGAAATGAAACGGAATTTGAATATGATTATATATCATAGTTGTATTCCAATAGGATGATTGCAAAAAGCGGCATGCTGATCAGCACTGCGCCCCATGTGCTTGTGAATGACCCAACTGCCAGGACACTGCAAAAGACCTTTTCTGATTTCACTTATATCAAATTAAGAGCGCATGAGACAATCTGTCTTTTTTCTGAAAACTGTATAAAAAGTGTAGAAATACATAAGATTTATATACCCTATACTTGGTATTGTCCTGCCGGACGAAAGGAGAAAGCTTATGGATTTCTACAATATTCCAATCGGTTTCGGTCTTGCTCTTTCCAGCAATACCGCCGCTATGAACTATTATGCCCACCTGCCCGAGGAGCGAAGGCAGGAAATTCTCGGCAAAGCCCATAACGTCCGCAGCGAACAGGAAATGTACTCCCTGGTAGCAAGCCTTGCAAACGGCACATTGTAAGAAAAGAGCAAATCTGCGCGATCCGCAGATTTGCTCTTTTTTATAAAGTTATTTACCGATCAACAGATCTTTGACCGCTTTCATCGCCTTCCACAGCCCTGCAACGAACTTGCTTCTTGCGCAATAATTGTAGTAAACCGTCTGCTTGAACTGGAACAGTCGATGCTTTGCCCATTTGGTAAAGGATAGGCTGACCTTGGCTGCCGGCTTCAATGCCTGATAACGGACAGCCTTCCCGGCTACGCAGTCATCCACAATATCCATGATCATTCTGGCGGAACCGCCAATATTGGAGAATGTTTCCTCCCGGAACTTCCAGGCGATTTGACTGTGTTCTTCATAATTATCGATAATCTTCTGAATACAATCCGTCAGCTCCGCCTTTTTCGTCATGATCACAAAATCATAATTGCACACCGGATAACGGCTGGGCGTACAGTCGGGAATCAACCAGTCGGAAACAGAAACCGCCGGAATACCCATCATAATTGCCTCGCACATGGTGGAAGATTCTTCAGAAACCAGCACATCCGAAGCCAGGATGGCGTTAAAAATATTCAGCTTGGGATCCAGCAAGGTAACCCGGGGGTTATCCTTGTGAAGCTCGTGCATCTCCTGGATATTCTTTACGATATCCGGGAATTTGTCGGGAGCAAACGGTGCCTGTTTGACAAGAATATTCACATTCAGGTTCAGCATTGACTGGACAAACTCATCCTGCTTACCGTCGTTCTCCCAAGCGGGGGCATACAGAACGGTTTTCCTGTTCGGGTCCAGACCGTACTGGGCGCAAAATTCCTTTTTGTAGGCTTCTCTGTCCAGATTCGCCACCGGATCAGCCTTGGGCCAGCCAACCTTGTAGATGCCCTTTCTGGGCCGGGTGTAGAAAAGCTGAGAGCTGGCATTCCAGTTCTTCTCCCACTGATTGCTGGGCAGGATGCCTATATCATATTTATTCCAGGGCTCCCGATACCAAATATCCGGCCAGTTGCCATACTGCTGGATAATATCATGGAGCATAATTACAGAAAACTTGCTGTACTGGGGAAAGTTGATATGCTGGCAGTAGAAGCCGATCTCGCATTTTGCAAACTTGTCCTCGGTCATAGTCACAGTATAACCCCGGCGCTCCGCTTCCTGCGCGATAGGGGTATACATCGTTTTTTCTGCCGAGTCCATATAAATAAAAGTAATCTCTTTCTTCATTACGGTCTCCTTATTTTTTCACAGACTTCAAAAGTCCGATGATTTGCTTGCGCATCACAATGGCTGCCACGCCGATGGCTGCCAAAATCAGATAACGGGCGATCCATCCCTGGTACAAAAGCATACAGCCGCCGGCCAAAAGGCACAGAACAAGGCAGCTCAGGAAGATCAACCGATTATCGTACACCACAGCGCCATCCAATTCCCTGCGGCAGATTCTCTTCATAGAGAAATAGTGCATGATCATGAAGGCAAAGTAGCACACCAGGGTGGTGTAGCCTGCAGCAACATAGCCAAACATAGGGATAAAAACGGCATTCAAAATAATGTTCAGCACTGCACCTACGGAAGATGCCAGCATAATAAAGGAAGTGGCGCCATAGTAGAAGGAAACCGTACTAAACAGCCCGTAACAGAAGGTAAAATACACGCTGACAGCAACAGACGGAACGACCCAGACAGCATCCCGATATTCCTGGGTGCCTACAATGGCTATGATCTCCGGCGCTACCAGAATCACAGCAAATGTCATGATCCCCACCAGCATGCACAGCTTAGAGGCAGATGCCTTCAACGCACCGGTTTTCTGATTTTTCAGCTGCTCATAGCTCCAGGGTACCAGTGTGCTGGAAATGGCGTTGGTCACCACCTGCATCAGCACTGCGATCTGATATGCCAGATTGTAGATACCAGCTTTGTCACTGCCGCAGTAGTTTTGAATCATGATCCGGTCCGCCTGCCCCAGAACGATCAAAGACAGGTAGTGGGGAATCAGTGGAATATTAAATTTCAGCGCTCTTGTCCAGTACTCTTTGTGATAGATGCACTTTCCGCGGATGAACTGCATCACATAGAAGAACGCTCCCACGCCGCTTTGAACGATGAGATAACCCCAGATCACAGCTTTTTCCCGCAGCGGTGTAGTAAACAGAAGAACCACGCTGATCAGCGGTGTCAGAACCGAAACCAGCATGGTTACTGCCACCATTTTCACATACTTGTTTTCCACCCGCTGCCGTACTGTCCAGAAGGTCAGCGCCGGATAGAAAATAAAATATGCAAACAGCAAAAGAACTGTGGTGGTTTCCATCTGCAGCAGCCGGTTCCACATGCCGGACAAGGGCATATACACCGCAAACAGGGCTATTGTGAGAATCGTACTGAGCCCTTGCATGCAAGAGGTATACCGATCCCGATCCTGGTCATAGTCCACCATCGCCTTGGTGTAAACACCGGCATACAAATTCAGTGTAGCCAGAATGATCAACACATCCCGCCAGGACTGGAACACAGAATATGCGCCGTATTCCGCTGTGGTAAGGATGCGAACATAGATAGGGATGATGAAAAAGGAAATACCCTTTTGCATAATATTGCAGAGGGTATACCATACTGATGCCCGCGCTTGCAATGGTGTTTGCTTATATTTTTGTATCAGATTTGATAAAAATTTCATTGCTTACCTTTCACGCTGTATGCCAATCATTTGCCCACAGCCTTGCAAATCTCAGTCCAGATCTGCAGATAGTCCTTTTCTTCTCCCCAATATTTCAGTCGGATATCCTCGTAGTCCTCAGGCTTAGCGCTTTCCGGATCCCGGACAGCGCCGACCAAAGCTTGACGGAGCTCCTCTATATTGAAAAGATGCGGACCGCGCATGATTTCTTCCGCCTCGGGAGTAACGCCGTTATCGCCGTTGATATATGCCTCCAGATCCGGTACATAGAACAGTACCGGTTTGCGGAAAAACCGGGCGTCACTGGTTGCAGAGGAATAGTCAGTCACCAGCGCTGTACAATGGCGAATCAGCACATTGACATCAAAGGAAGGCTCCAGATTCAGAATGTGGCTTTTCGCTTCGTTGGCCAATTCTGTGCGGCTTGCACTATGGGCCTTTTGTACCCAGAGGATGTTTTCCTGTTTCAGCAAATCCTCCAGTTGCTCTGCAACGGTGGAAAAATCGAAGGCGTTGTCTCCTGTCCGGAATGTGGGCAAATACATAACTACCTTATCGTATCCTTGCAGTTGCTCCAAAACAGCCTGTTCCCGGGGTGTCAATCTGACACAGGGACAAGTTCTGGGGTATTGGGATTCGATAAAGTTCTTTCTGGGAATATAGGAGAATTTCTCAATTTGCTTTGTACCTGCCTCCGTAGGGCTGAGGAAATAGGAATCTCCCCAACCGCCGGGGCCGAGGACAAACTTGCGATACAGAGCGATCCGTTCCAGGCCCTCTTTAATGGCATAAGCCAGCTTGTTGTTTTCCTTTCGACGCTGATACTCCTTACTGGCGCAACCAACGCCCTTGACAGCGCCCACTCCGTGCCACAGGTTCACCCGCTTTGCGCCGAAGGAATAGCGGATATCGATATCGGGAATGCTTCCGTTCCGATCTGTGGTGGAATTGCAGACCAGATGCATAAACGCAGTTTTGTGAAACCGGACAGACGCAGGAGAATCTGTCATATACGCTTCATAGCCCATATTCCGAAGCAGAGCCAGGACTTCTTTATTCCGGGTGACCCAGACCACATGCTTCAGCCCCAGTTTCTCCTTGTTTTCCGACAAATACTGATACAGAAAGCGGGGATTATCCGCAAACTTATCACCGAACCATGCGCCAATCAGCACTGTATCCCGGCGCCGCTTCCAGAAAAGGGAGCATACTGCCATCCGGATATTGATCAGGACGGTCTTTGCCTTATGAAGCAATTTATTTATTATGCCAGTATTTGTATTTTGTACACCCATTGTATTATTCTCTTTCTGCGCAGTCTTTTCTTTCCGGAAAAGCTGCAATTTGCAGGTGCTATCGGACATTACCGCTCCCAACACAGCATATAGGCACACCTGATATACCGGATAGGTCAGAGCATTATCCACCAGGAATATGGTCATGGTTGCCACAATGATCACCAGATAGAATGCGGAAACCTTTTGGCTGAACCATTTACGCAGCATCACAGGGACACCGACTGCAGCATGGGTAAACCACAGGAAGAAGCCCCAGAAGCCACCTTCGATGTACAACTGCAATATGGTATTGTGCAAATACTCAAAGTCATTGACAAGTTTGTTTCCAAAACCCGCCAGCATATAGCGGTGGATGTACTGAAACCCCTTGCCAAGGTACAGCGGCGATATGGTGTATTGGTCAAAGAACCACTCATAGACCTCCACGCGGCCCATAGCGTTAATATTCAGAAGTTCCGTTACAAAACGCAGTCCACCCCACCGAATGAAGCAAACATACAAAAACGGCAACACCACGCAGGCAGCCATGATCCACCGGCAGGTCACCGCAAGATGCTTTCTGCACACACGAAACAGTGCCAACATCACCACGCCGGCAGCCAGACCCAGGTAGGCACTGCGCTTACCGCACATCAGCATGATCAGCACCAGCACCCCGACCTTCCACAGGTCCCGGGCAGGCCGCTTTTTCTGAAGCTGAAGCCATTCGTTCAAATAATACAGAATAAGTGGAACAACTGCAATGCCAACATCATGGCGTTCAAAATAGCGGTAGGTCGGCACATTGGAATCCGCGATGTATTCTATCACGCCGGAAAAACCCACCGCGCAAAAGGCGTTGATCATCGCGGCGGTGTAAGATACCACGATTGCCGCGAAAAGCACGTCCGTACAGCGCTTTTTGTACATCGACAGCAACGCTATGACCATCAACACATCCACCACAACAAACATGGTGGTTCTGAATGCCTGTCCCGACACACCGATGATGTCACCTGTGAAGATACACCGGACCAATGTATAAAGCATGATCAGCATCAGCGGCACCGGCGTGCTCAGCAAAACCAGTGAATCTGCCACCGTGCCTTTTTGATACTGGCGCACCAACACAGCGATTCCCACCAACGCCAGCAGCACCCAAAGCGTTTTTTGGAAAACTGTGTTCGGAAAAAGCATTGCCTCCGACAATAAACCGATTCCCAGAACTATCAGAATAGTCAGTATTGTTTTTTTGTGCCATTTTTGTTTGTCTACTGTTATTCTCACGCACATCGTCCTTTCGTTAACATGAGGAATCGTATACTCACTTTGACTGCATCATATGTTTCAGCTGTTTGGCGCTGTGTAGATTCCACTTATAGTAGAACTTTCGTTTCGCCTTGCCTTTTCCGTAAATGGCGCCGGTAGACGAACCTTCTTTATGATACACTGTGATGTCGTCCAGGTAGGCCATGTTCATGCCATCTCTGACCGTCATATATTTGAGAATGTTTTCTTCGCCATACATAAACGTTCTGTCACACAGACCGTCGTACTGCTCCAGATAGCCATTGGCAAAAAACATACAGGCACCGTGGAGCTGAAAATCCATACCCGGATTAAACTTGATCTCGGGTATCTCCTTGGCAAACAGCTTTTGTACAACTATGTCCAAGTTAAAATTACACAAAAAAGACAGTACACTATCTTTGAAAATACGTTTCTTAACATCACGGATACTGTGATACTGCACCGTCACAGGGTTCTGATTCTTGCCATCCGCCAGCGAAAGGATCTTCGGTCCTGCCACATCAAAACCGGTTTCTTCACAGTGCCGGGTCAGAACCTCCACAAAATCCACCTGTTCAAACACCAGATCGTTATTGGCAAGAATGATGATATCCGCATTCAACTTTTCCTTTGCATAGCGAAAACCCAAATTGTTTCCGTTGGCAAAGCCCAGATTTTCCGCGGAGTACACAAAATGGATTTGGGGATGATCTGCGTATTCCGGCGCAAGCGTTTCCAGCTTGCCTGTTTTCGATCCGTTATCTACAATAACCAGTTGAACCGCGGGGTCGCGCAAATACTTTACCAATGACTTCAGGCATTTTTGGGTATCATCCAGCGTCTCATAATGCAGAACTACGAAAACAACACTATTCATCGTTTATTTTCTCCTCGCTCCATCATCTAAGTATAAGCGTTGATTCTCCTCCAGAAACTCCGTCCAGGTCTTGATATGCAGACTGCGGACAGCCTGCCGCATGGACTCCAGCTTCTGAGGTGTCAGACCGGCGATCGCCTCCCGGAGGGCATCGACAGAGCCGGCAGGAAGAACGATCCCGCCGTCGCCTGCGATATCCCTGGCGCCCACATGCTCTGTAATGATCACAGGCACGCCAAAGCTCAACGCCTCCAGCACCGTAAACCCGAAGGTCTCATACCAGACGCTGGGCGCGACCAGCACATCTGTATCCGCCATAATATCCGGCAGATTCCCGTACCGGAAGCCCTCCTCCTGCACCTGCAGGTAGGGCGCAGGCTCAGGCACAGGGCCGAACATTTTTAAAACAAAATCCCGTTTTCCCGAAGCCCACAGGTCATCCAGGGCTTTTTTCAGTACCGGATATCCCTTAAAGGGCTTTGCCGGGGCAAGACAGGTGATCCGCAGACGGGCATCCTTCCGGTGGGGCAAATCTCTGTGATCGGCAACATCCCGGTGGGTAATAGACACGACCCGGCTGTCCTTGGGTGTGACATACCGGCGGTAAATGCTCTCTGTCAGCGAAGAGTTAAAATGGACCAGATCGATCTGGCTAAGCATATCCATGTAATACTGCCGCAGCTTCTGATACAGGAAAGTCAACTTCTCCGTATCCGTCTCCTCCGGCACCTGGGGCAGCGTTTCCTCCGCAAAGAAGCTTCCTCTATGCCGTTTGCGCAGATATTTTACCGCAGGGGTATTTTTCAAAAACCGGTACAGCGGCGACTGTGTCACCATGATCTTTTTCATAGAAAGACCGTGGATATTGCAGGCAACGCAATCCTTGCAACCGTTATCATTTTCACAGGCGCTGCCATAACGATACAATGTGACCTTGGGGCATATGCCGTAATAGTCGTGAGAGGTAAAAACCGTCCGGATCCCTAACTGCCGGGCAGCATCCAGAAACTCCCGGTGCAGACCCATCAGGGTATGGATATGGATGGCATCCGGCTTCAGCTCCTGCAAAAAACGCAGATAGCCGTCACCCTTGCAGGGGGTCATAAAGCTTTCCGGCAGGGCAACGCCTTCATCCAGCGCCACCGGCAGGGGGTTGATCAGCTCGTAGCTGGTCACGCCGGAAATCTGTCCCCGACAGCAGATCTTTACCGTCTTGCAAAAAAGGTTCATCTGGCCGGGCCACAGGGCAGACACCCGATGTCCTTTATCCGCCTGAGCTGTCATCAGATCATAGGCGTATTTTGTCAGACCGCCGGACCGATAAGGGGGAAAACCCAGAAAATAGTGCAGGATATTCATTTTCTTCCTCCTTCATTCCGGCGATCCGTAATTTATTCTTTCATTAAAAACAGTCTTTCGTATTCATCGGCGATGAATTGCCAGCTGTAAGCATCTGCGATCCGGTTTTTCGCCTTCTGACCCAAAGCAGAACGCTCCTCATCGCTGATGGTATCTGCCTTTTCGATCAGCTTCGCCAGATCTCCCGGCGCTTTGGACCAGTACAGGGCAGCTTCCTCCGCCACCTCCCGGTTAAAGCCCACATCCAGCAGCAGGTTTAGATCGGTGCAGCCCAGCGCCTCCAGCAGACTGGGGTTGGTGCCGCCTACCTCATGGCCGTGGAAATAGCCGTAGGCATTCTCCCGGATCTTCATTAAAAGCTCCTGATCGTAGACCGTACCCACAAACTGGATCCGGGGGTCTTCCCGGAAGCCGGTCTTTTCCTCCAGCTCATTCAAAAAGCCGTCGGATACATTGGTAATCAGGGCAAATGTCTTTTCCGTCTTGGATGCCATAAATTCCCGGATCATAGTCTCGTAGTTATTCTCCGGGACAAACCGCCCAACTACCAGATAATATCCCTTGGCGGTCAAACCCTTTTCGCCGTACCATGCCAGCAGCTTTTCATCGTCGTCAGAGAGCTTGCTTTTCCGTGTCTCCGCGCCATAGGAAATATAGGTAGAAGCCGGATGGTAGGAAGCATAGGTTTCCTGAATATACTTTTCGATGTTCTTGCTGTCGCAGACCATCAGATCGGCATGCTTGGTCATCATCTGCTCGGAGATCTTCCAGTATTTACGCACCGGGGCAGGCCACTTTGCCCGCAGCCATTCATGTCCGTCGGGGTTCACATAGATCTTGCCCCCCAGCTTATGGATCTTCCGGGTAAAGCCAGCCATAAAAGGACCGATCCGGCAGGCAAGGATATACACGATGGGCTTTTCGATCTTGTGCTCTTTGATATACTTACAGCAGTGGTTCAGCGCCGCCACATCGTACCAGATCGCCTGGGCAGGGCCGATATTGGGCACCTTCACATGGAAGCACCGGGCGTTATGGTATTCCTCCTCCCGGCATTCGGTGTCTTTACAGGCAACATGATACTTGATGCTTTCATGATCCTGATGGTACTCCGTAAGCTTGTCCACAAAGGTTTCGTAACCGCCATAGGCGCCGGGGATTCCCTTGGAGCCTATGATAAAAACATGCTGCATGGCAATATCTCCTCTATCTGTTCTTTCTTTTTCCCTTAAAAATGGAAGGTCTCCTCAATATTGGACCATTTCTGATCCTTCTCGGAAAGGTTCAGAGGCGTGCCGTCTGCCAGGGTGTAGCCCTCTGCAGAGGCGCTGCCGGAATAAGTACCTGTCAGTTCCGGCCACTGGATGCCGATGGCAGGGTCATTCCACGCCAGACCGCCCTCGTCACCGGGGTGATAGAAGTCTGTGCACTTATAGCAGAACTCAGCAGTTTCCGACAGGACCAAAAAGCCGTGAGCAAATCCCTCGGAAATGTAGAACTGCTTTTTGTTTTCCTCCGTCAGCTCTACACCGTACCACTTGCCGTAGGTGCTTGATCCGGTACGCAGATCCACAGCAACGTCAAAGACCCGGCCTTTGATCGCCCGGACCAACTTGCCCTGGGGGTACTGCTTCTGGAAGTGCAGACCCCGAAGCACGCCTTTTACGCTCATGGACTGGTTGTCCTGAACGAAGTTCAGAT
>JAZNZT010000051.1:0-3511 GCA_045595075.1 Faecousia sp. | reverse complement strand
ATTGATCGCACCGGCGAAAGTGCCGCCTGCCAACTGAGACAGCCAGCCGAAGACAAAGGACGCCGCCACATAGCCCAGCATAATGGGCCATACGTTGCCGGGGTGGCTGCCGGAATTGCAGCATGCCAGCATACAGAAAATGATGCCGAAAGTGACGCCGTTAAAGGAAGCGCCGATCAGATTATAGTAGCCCAAAATAAACAGACCGTACACACCTACATTCATCAGGAATGTGGCGTTTCCATAGGTGCTGGAGAAATTGGTCACCAGCTCCGGATCGGAAAGAAGCTTCCAGTAATCCTTAGGCTTGCAGCCGAGGATAAAGGCAAAGATGATGCACAGACCAAATACCGCGCCGCAGAAGATGTTCACGGTCATCTGGGACGCTACCTTTAAGGTCTCTGCGGCAGGGGCAGCAGGCAGAGTAACGCCCATGGTCTTGAACAGGATCGCCTGGAGGAAGAAGGCAGTCATACCAACAGGCAGAGCGGCGGAGTACAGGTCAAAGCCCTTGTGGATCTTGGGCGAGGCAGCCAGGCCTGCAGGCAGAAAGAAGCCGATTGCAAGACCCACCAGCATAGCCACACCCAGACCTACCCAGTTAAAGCCGATCGCTTCCGCATGGGGATAACGGATCAGAAGATCTGTGATCAGCGGGGCAATGCCTGTGGAAAACAGCATGGCATTGACCTGAGAGGATATCTTCTCCCGCTTCACCAGAGCATAGAGCACCACACCCAAAACGGTGGGCCAGATGTTCAATACATTGATGCCCCAGGAACCAAAGCCCAGGGTCAGAATGAACGCCAGGGTGGATGCGTTATTTGCCACCGCTCCGGGCAGGCAATACAGCAGCAGGCAGCAAAGCGCCACCAGGCCCATGTTCAAAAAGGTCGCTGCATAGCCACCCACAGCAAAATAGTTGGTTGAAACCTTACTGGGGTTGCTTACGATCTTCCAAAGACCGGAGAACATACTGCCTCTGTCGGGCATGCACACAGCCGCCACCAGAAAGCACAGGGTCAGAAACCCAAAAAATACTTTCAAAAAATTGCTCTCATTTAAGTTTTTGATCTTATTCATAACATACCTCTCTACGAAATCCGGGCGATCCGCCCCTATAGAATCGGATCGCCCAGACGGTCGGCATTTTCATCGCCTGTACTCCCCTGCGGTATTCCGCAAATCCGTCAGTAATACAGGTCGGTTTTTATTCAGATCTTCTCAGCAGCCTCAACAACGTGCTTCATCAGCACAGTGGTGGTAACGGCGCCAACGCCGCCGGGAACGGGAGTGATCGCCTCGACAATGGGCTCGACCTCGTCGTAGACGCAGTCGCCGGACATGCCGCCCTTGCCCTTGGAGGTGATCTTCTCGGGATTCCAGTTCATGGAAACGTCGATGACGATCTGACCGGGACGGACAAAGTCCTTGGTCAGACTGCCCAGCACACCGGCAGCGGAGATGATGATGTCAGCCTGACGGCAGACAGCAGCGGTATCCACAGTCTTGGTGTGGCAGACGGTGACGGTGGCGTTCTTGCCCATGAGCATCATAGCGGCAGGCTTGCCAACCACCAGGCTGCGGCCGATAACAACTGCCGTTTTGCCCATGCAGTCGATGCCGTAGTGATCCAGGATCTCCATGCAGGCAGCGGGAGTACAGGGAGCATAACCCAGGTCCTGGCCCTCAAAAACGCCGGCATTGGACATATGGGTCATGGAGTCTACATCCTTGCAGGCGGCCAGACGGGTGCAGTTTTCGTCCTGATCTGCCTTCAGATGCTTGGGCAGAGGACGGAACATCAGCACACCGTGAACGGATGCATCTGCATTCACTTCGTCAATGACCTTCAGAACTTCTTCCTTGGTAGCGGTCTCGGGCAGGATGTAATTCTTAACTGCAACGCCCACTTCCTCAGCGCGCTTGGTAGCGCCCTTCTCGTAGCTAAGGTCAGAGGGGTTCTCACCCAGACGGATGATACCCAAAGTGGGCTGTACGCCCTTTTCCTTCAAAGCAGCGGTGCGGCTCTGCAGCGCAGCTACCAGAGCCTCGTTAACTTCTTTACCCAGCAATTGCTTTGCCATAATATGTATCCTCCTTAAATCATTGACCGAAGCCGGCCTTAACGGTGGTGAAAATTTCGTCAGCCATTGCGCCGTACTTGTCAAGCATGCCGTTTGCCTTGGCGTTCATCTCCTCAGCAACATCCCGGTTCTTCAAGCTCTTGGTGTTGATGAACACATTCAGAGATGCTGCCTGCAGAGCTGCCTTGCAGCAAACTGCGCCGCAGCCGGCATCGGAAACAGCCAGGCGGCTGCCCTTTGCGGCAAACACAGCGATGTGCTCGATAGCCTGGCAGCACAGCTCCATAATCTTCATAGGAGTGGAGCAAGCGATGATGGTAGCCTCCTCCATGACTGCATCCCGGTTGGGGTCATCCTTGGGGATACCATAAGCCTTTGCCAGGGGCAGGAAGTTGATCTCGTCTGCCTCCACCTGATCCAGTAGCTCCTTCTGAAGAGCATCGCACTTTGCCTTCAGGTCGATGATCTCCGCCTCAACCTCAGCATACTTCTTCTTGCCAACAGTCAGGCTGCCCACCATATTACCCAGAGCGGTACCGATGGCGCCAACCAGCGCGGCAGCGCCACCGCCGCCGGGAGCGGGAGCATCGGAAGCCAAAACTTCCACAAACTTGCGGCAGGATTCCATAGTCATATCCATAGGTGTCTATCTCCTTAATATGTATTGTAGGGTGGGGGCTTACCCCCGCCGATATTATAGCAGTTTCCTGCGGCGGGAGCAAGCCCCCGCCCTACATTTTATTTCAGTGGATATCCCAAAAACAGAGGCGGCAAAACCGCCTCTGCTTATAGATCTCGTAAGCACTTTCGGAAAAGCGCCTGGCAAGCTCGAGAAACGTGTCACTCGGTGGACAGCGAGGATTTTTGATTCAGCGCAAGCAAGGAAGCCGCAGGAATACTTTGTGTATTTCAAGGCTGACTTGCGATGCTATGGATCAAAAGGACCGCTGATCCACGAATGTAAACGTTTTGAGAGTTTGCCTTATTAGAACAAACCAGATACCTTACCGGTCTCGGTGTCAACGTCAACGCGGCGGTATGCGGGGTCAGCAGCAGTACCGGGCATCATAGAGATGGTACCGGCCATGGGGCACAGGAACTTGGCTCCGCCGTACTCCAGAATGTCACGGATGGTCAGCTTCCAGCCGGTGGGAACGCCCTTCTTAGTGGGATCGTCAGACAGGGACAGGTGGGTCTTAACCATCATAGTGCAGTAGTCAGCGTACTTGGGATCGGACTCAAAACGCTCAGCCTTCTCGGTAGCCAGGGGCAGCCAGACAACACCGTCAGCACCGTAGACTTCCTTAGCGATCAGCTCAACGCGCTGACGCAGGGGCATATCCAGATCGTACAGGAACTTGACCTCGTTCTTGGTCTCACAAGCCTCAACAACAACACGGGCCAGCTCAGCAGCGCCTTCGCCG
>JAZNZT010000050.1:0-39233 GCA_045595075.1 Faecousia sp. | reverse complement strand
GGTGACCCCACCTATAATTACACCATGCCTTACCTGATGCTGGCGCTGACCTATCTGGTCATGGTCCTGCTGATCTCCTGGGGTGTCAAAGCGCTGGAAAAAAGAATGAAGAAGAGTGAGAGATAATATGGAAAAGCAATTAATTTTATCAGTAAAAAACCTCACCAAAAAATTCGACAGCACCGAGGCGCTGAAGGGCGTGAGTCTGGATGTTTATGAGGGTGATGTGGTAGCCATTATCGGACCCTCCGGCTGCGGTAAATCCACATTTTTAAGATGCGTTAACTGTCTGGAAGATCCCACCGGCGGCACCATTATGTTTCAGGGTGAGGATTTGGCGGATATGAAGGTGGATATTAATATTCACCGTCAAAAGATCGGTATGGTTTTTCAGCAATTTAATCTGTTCAACAACCTGACTGTGCTGGACAACATTACCCTTGCTCCCCGGATCATTGCGAAAAAGAAGAGAAACAGTCTGCAACGAAAAAACCTTTTTATCAAAGCCTGTAATCTGTTCCGAAAAGAGAAGAAAACCCTTTACGATGTTGGCTGCCCCCTGGCCGAGGTAAAGGCACAGGCAGAAGCCAACGCAATGGAACTTCTGAAGACCATTGGTCTTGAGGAGAAGGCTGCTGCCTACCCCTCTCAGCTTTCCGGCGGACAGAAGCAGCGTGTTGCCATCGTCCGTACCCTGGCTATGAATCCAAAGGTGATCCTTTTTGACGAACCTACATCTGCCCTTGACCCGGAAATGGTGGGCGAGGTTCTGGATGTTATGAAATCCCTGGCAAAAAAGGGCATGACCATGGTAGTTGTTACCCACGAAATGGGCTTTGCCCGGGAGGTATCCAACCGTGTCCTGTTTATGGATGACGGCGTGATCGCGGAAGAGGGTTCTCCCGAGGATGTATTCGGCAATCCCAAATGCGAACGGCTGCAATCCTTCCTGGCGAAGGTGCTGTAAGGAGTGACCATATGAAAGGTAATCATTTTCTAAAGCTATTGGATCTGACCCCGGCTGAAATCGAACAATTATTGTCTTCCGCCGCAGATTTTAAGGCAAAGAAAAAAGCAGGTATTCCCCACCGGCTTTGCGAGGGTAAAAACATTGTCCTGCTCTTTGAAAAGGATTCCACAAGAACCCGCTGTGCATTTGAAGTCGCTGGCGCAGACCTGGGTATGTCTGTTACTTATCTGGGACCCAGCGGCTCTCAGATGGGCAAAAAAGAATCCATTGCCGACACCGCCCGGGTCTTGGGCAGAATGTATGACGGCATTGAATACCGAGGCTTTGGTCAGACAATCGTAGAGGATCTTGCCAAATACGCCGGTGTTCCTGTCTGGAACGGACTGACCAATGAGTTCCATCCCACCCAGATCCTTGCGGATTTTCTGACGATCCAGGAACATTTTGGCGATCTTAAGGGCAAAAAACTGGTATATATGGGCGATGCCCGATACAATATGGGTAATTCTCTCATGGTCGGCTGTGCCAAAATGGGCATGCATTTCGTTGCCTGCGCCCCGGAGAAGTATTTCCCCAACACGCAGCTGGTTGCTCAGTGTCAGGAAATTGCCGCTCAGACTGGCGCTGTTCTGGAGTTTATCTCTGATCCCATAACTGCGGTCAAGGACGCCCACGTGATCTACACCGACGTGTGGGTATCCATGGGTGAACCGGACTCCGTCTGGAAAGAGCGAATTGAAGAGCTCTCACCCTACCGGGTGACCATGGAGCTGATAGACGCTGCAGGACCCCAGTGCCGCTTTATGCACTGTCTGCCTGCCTTCCATGATCTGAATACTACCATTGGAAAACAGATCCACGAGAAGTTTGGTATTGACTGCATGGAGGTCACCGACGAAGTTTTTGAAAGTGATAAGTCTATTGTCTTTGACGAGGCAGAAAACCGGATGCACACCATTAAGGCAGTTATGGCTGCCACTCTGACATAATAAAAAGAGCTGACACCGACGGGTGTCAGCTCTTTTTGTTTTACATTTCCAGGCAGCCTGCGTTTTGCAGCTTCTGCAAAAAGGCATCCACATCGGGAGCCACCTGCTCCCGGGTAGCATCATATTCCTGAAGCAGAGCGCCGATCAGCGCCTCCCGGTCACCGCCTTTTTCCAAAGCCTGCCACAACACCGCGCCGGTGTCGTTCAGTGTCAGCATACCGTTAAAATCCACGCTCTTCTCGCCCAGGGGCATGACCACCCATGTATCTGCCACCTGCCGCAGGGCAAATCCCTCTCTCAGTTTCATAGTCCTTCCTCCTCCGCCGCACGGCGTAATGTTTCGTAGCTCAGCAGAGCCGCCTCCGGCTCCGGTCTGTTTTCCAGTTCAAACACCGGGATCTCCCGGACCAGCTTATCCACAGTAGCCAACATTAGATCCAAACTGCCCACACTCTTAAAACGGAACAACGTTTGGGCAATTACCCGGGACAAGACTTCCTTGGCATTCAGCCGACGGATCTTATTTTCCTTGGCTTGCTGCAAAAAGCAAATTCCCGCAAGCGGTAATTTTTTGTTCTGATTGATTCCGTCCTTACCGCACCAAGGCGTTCCATAGGCATACCATTTGCCGTCAATATACCGCAGGGCCGGCTTATCATCATTAAACACCTGGGCTCTCTCACCGAACACCTGCTGCCAAAGCCGTGTGTGGGTGGATTTTCCCGCGCCGCAGTTTCCGGAGAACAGGTACGCCTTTCCGTCCAACTCAACGGCAGAGGCGTGAAGCATCATGCCGCTGTGCGCCAACAGGTAGAAATAAAAATACATGCCCGATTCCATATAGATAGCAAGGCCTTCGGGTAGGGTCGGCCAATGAGTTTCCAGATCATACAGTTCCTTGCGGATAACGATATCCGGTGTTGCCTCGCCCTCATACAGGTATTCCTTGCAACGGCTAGGCATATCGCCGGTATCCGGCACTTCCACAAGAAGATCCGCAATTCGACAGAGCATATCTCTCCTCCTAACGCCATCAATATGTTTTATTCTAGCATTTCAAGGTTTTTTTGTCAATCATAGGTTCCCGCCCAAGGGAAACTCCATTGGGCGGGAAATAAATTATAACTCCAGCTTTTCAAGCAACTGCGCAACAAAATTGGCTTCTTCCTCAGTCGCACTTGCGTTTATCTTCATTTCGTTAATGGACATGACCGCTTTTTTCTTATCGATAATGATTCCAAACCAACGGTAAATCTGGCAAAAGGGCGTCAGCCATCTGTGTTTTTCAAGAATCGGATACATTTGCTTTAAGTTGCTGTATGGCTTAAATATCCGATACAGGATATACTGCAGCCTTCCACCCCTGCGTACTCGCTTTACCATTAATTTGTTTTTGATTTCCCCGTGTTTTCCACCGGACAAAACAAAATCCGCCAGCATCTCTCCTGACTCATCAACTGCTGTCCGGGAGAACCAATGCTCGGAAAGTTCCTTTGCAACCCGGGCAAAAGCAGTCAGTTTACCCTCTGCCAGCAATGCTGTCTGGTTCTGCCAGTCCTGCATGACCTTACGGTCCATAATCCACAGATCCAAAAACGGGCGGATTCCGCAGCCACCGCTGGTAACATGCTTTGCCATATGGGCAATATGATAAAAGCGAAACCATTCATCCGGCATTTTATACTGGTGGAAAAAGCCCTCCACAGGCTCTGCCACATCCCAGATGCGGGAAAGTACTTGCCCCTGGATTTGGGAGACCGCATCCTCAATAAGATCAAAATGCAGTTCCAGATGTACTCCGGTAGGCGCAAACAGCGATATGTCACAGGTCGCCACCTTCGTTTGCTGATATCCCAGTTTTTCACAAAGAATCGCTGCTGCTTTTTCCACATCCTGTTTCTTTACCAGAATGTCCATATCCGTACAGGTCCGCATCCAGGGTTCCGGATACCAGTTACGGATCAAAGACCCTTTTAATGGCATATGAGAAATCTCGGCTGCTTCCAGCACGCTACATACACTGTAATACTCATGGGTCATGCGGACATAGCGGCTTACCGAACGAACGAAGGCTCCCTGAAACTTCTGGGATATATCATTCTGTCCCAAAACACCCAAGTCGCCCAAAGCATGTCCTGCCAAATGCGCAAGGTCATGCATGTGGGAAAGTTCATATAAGTCTTCCAGCATCTGCGACGAGATTTGGTCCACTGTCTCCCGGGTTACCGTTTCTCCACAAATCTCTTTCCGCAGAAGGGCAAACAGAACAGTTTCTGTGGTCACAGTTTTCCCTCCTGAATTAAATCTCCATTACTCATATATTAATCAAAAATACAGCAAAAAGCAACTGTATTCTTATAGAAAAATCGCCCCGGCTTGCCGGGGCGATAGTCTTATTTCTTTTTGTTCAAGTCTGCTTTGATCTGGGTAGTACTGATATCCGGTGTCCGGGGCAGGTACACGACCTCCGCGCCCTCTTCCTCCAGGAAATCAAACTTTCCGGTCCAGTCATCCCCCATCACAAAGGTATCGATCTGATACTTATGGATATCTGACCGCTTCTGATCCCAGTTTTCCTCAGGGATCACCAGATCCACATAGCGAATAGCTTCCACCATTGCCTTGCGCTGTTCATAGGTGAAATAGCACTTTTTTTGCTTCTCGTTCCAGTTAAATTCATCGGTAGAGATCGCCACCACCAAATAGTCTCCCAGTGCCTTCGCCCGGCGCAGGATATTTAAATGACCATAGTGGAGCATGTCAAAAGTGCCGTAGGTAATAACTCTTTTCATTTTGATACTCCCTGTCAGATATAGATCTGCTCATTGGAAATGGTATAGTAGCGTTCCCAGCGCTTAAACGCCTCAGCATACTCACCGACGACCTGTGCATTAGGCTCAAAGGTCTTATTTACATGCACGCACTTTGCAACGGCATCAGCAGGATCTGTAAACAGGCCTGCGCCAATACCGGCGCACATAGCGGCACCCAGGCAACCCAGTTCCGGCACCTCTGTCAGTTCCACAGGTTTTCCCAGAATGTCCGCGAACATCTGACACCACATAGGACTCTTTGCTACGCCGCCACACAGGCGGATGTGCTTGATCTCGCCGGATAGCTCCTCGTTCATGGCCAGAATATCCTTCATCTCGAAGCAGATACCTTCCAGGATCGCCTCCGCCATATCCGCCTTTGTGGTACCCAGATTGATACCAAAGAAGCAGCCACGGGCTTTTTCGTTCTTCTTTCTGGTATGAGAGCCCTGAATACAGGTAAGAGCTGTGACACCATTGGCACCGGGCTTGGAACGGGCAGCAGTAGCCGTGATGATGTCATAGGGATCTACGCCCATAAGCTTGCTGGTAGCAACCTCCATAGAGCAGATCTCATCCCGGAACCAGCGGAACGCGGATGCTCCGGTATTGGTCATAATGTAAAATTGCCAGTTACCAAAGCCGGGGTTACTTCTGACAGTAATACGGCCATTGGGGTCCATAGTCATGTTGTCGGAAATCAGCAGGGAAACGCCGGCAGTACCCATGATAAGTACCTGTGTGCCAGCCTCACTTGCGCCTGCGCCCATAGAACAGCAGTTGGTGTCAAGACCGCCCAGACACACATTACATCCAACAGGCAAGCCGGTCTTCTCGGAAACCTCTTCTGTAACATGACCCACAACCTTGCCCGGCTCATGAACGATGGTCGGCAGCATGGAAGCATCCACATTATATACTGCCATAAGTTTTTCGTCCCACTCGTTCTTGTCAACGCTTGCCATGCTCAGGAAGTTGGTACAGCCCTCATCTACATAGTAGCCGTCGGCTCCATACTGCTTTAGGAAGTAATCCTGATGGGAGCAGATCCGCTTGACCCGACTCCAGACCTCGGGTTTGTTCTTCTGCAGCCACAACAAAACCGGAATGTTGTAGGTGCCGAACTTCATGCCGCTTCTCTTCCAGTAATCGTCCAGATCCACTTCCTTTTCCAGTTCCGGCAGCATGTCCACATAACGCAGATCCTGCCAGCCAATGGTATGCTTCATAACGGGCTTCTCATCCTCGTCAAGAAGCACCATGGTGATGCCCTGATTGGAATGACTGACACCCACAATATCCTGAGAATTCACGCCGGATTTGCGGATAGCCTCACGGCAGGAACTGAACACTGCCTCCTTGATCTCTTCAATATCCTGTTCCACCCAGCCAGGCTGCGGATAGTAGCTGGGATACTCTCTGGAAGCTGATGCAACCATTTGACCATCCTGTGTAAACAGACAGGCTTTACATCCGGTAGTTCCTTCGTCAATACCCATTAAATACTTCATTTTACCTGTTCTCCTTCTTCTTTTCTTCTTTCATGCTCTAAGATTGCCGTGATAATCGTCAGATCCTCCGGCGTTGTCACATGGAGTTTGTTCAGCGAGGTATCCTTTGACAAATACAACGTCTCCCCCATAGCCAGGAAAAGTGTCGGAGCATAGGACGCCTGAGAGGTTTCAATATTTTCAGCATACGCCTTATGATAAAGTCTGTCAAAAGTCCCGAAGGGCGCAGACCACGGCATATTCAATGTCTTGTGAGACTCTTTAAAGTTGATTTTCCGGGAACTGATCCCATCTTCGGTGTATGCCATATTATAGATGCACTGCATACATGCAAAAGCATTGCCATACTCCCGGCATACCCGCAGGGAATCCTCAATAATTTCCTCACTGACAAACAAGCTTGTGCTCATATTCAGCATCAAGACATCGTCTTCCTTACAGACACCCTCCAGATTGAAGATTCCGTTTCTCGTGGAGTCCTGGCAGGAATCGCCACCGGCAATCACCCATTTGAGCTTAGAAATACCGTATTGCTTAGCGAGCTGCCAGACAGTATCGATGTACTCCGGTACACATACGATCTCCAATGCATCAATATTAGGAGAACGCTCATAGATCTCCATTGTATATACGATCAGCGGCTTTCCCAGCACTTCAACAAACTGTTTTGGCCGACCTGCTCCCAGTCGCTGACCGGTGCCGCCAGCCAAAAGAATCGCGATATTCATTTCTGAAGCCTCCCCAAAAAATGACGGTTGGAAATTACCCTTACTTTTTCACTTTATCACATCCGTATATTCACCGTCAACATTATTTTAGTATATTTGAGGATTTTTCCTTAAAAATTTGTATTTACCACTTTACATTCAACATGTGTTGATTTATAATACACATATCTGTGAAAAGAGGAATTTCTATGCCGATCCACACCAATATTAAAAAACGCAGGTTTGAGCTGAAAATGTCCCAGCAGGAGCTTGCCGACGCCATGGGCTACAAGTCCCGCTCCACCATTGCCAAGATTGAAGCCGGAGAGAATGATATCCCCCACTCCAAGCTTGTCCGCTTCGCCCAGGTTTTGGATACCACAGTCGAAAGCCTGATCGGCGGTGCCTCTGCGGCCATGCCCACAACGGAGACAATGAATTTCGACGGACCAAAACATATCGCCGTTATTCTTGCCGGTGGAAAATCCACCCGGAACAGTCAAAACATTCCCAGCCAGTTTGTAAGTGTCCAGGGAAAGCCTGTAATCATCTACTGCCTGGAGACTTATCAGCGGCATCCTTCTATCAACGACATCTATGTTGTATGCCTTAAAGGCTGGGAAGGGATTTTACAGTCCTATATCCAGCAATACAACATCACCAAGCTGCGAAAGATACTGCCTGCAGGAGAAAGCGGTATCCTCTCTGCCAAAATCGCCATTGACCATATTCTTCAAAACTATCCCCCAGATGCCACAGTGATCCTGCAGGAATCCACCCGACCTTTGGTTCGGGAGGAGATGATCTCCCGGTTACTCCCTGCCTGCCATGAATTAGGCAACGCTGTGACCATAGAGCGAATGGACGATTATTTGCAATTTTACGAGGAAGCCGGCAAAATAAATTACATAGACCGCCGCAGGCTGGTGAATTTCCAATCCCCGGAGGCATACACCCTGTATACTCTTCAGACACTGTTTGCCTCCGCTGCAGAAAAAACTCACCCTTTGGAGGAAAGTTGCTGCGGCATGCTTATGTACAATCTAGGCTTCCCCCTGCACCTGTGCGAGGGTAGCCGGAATAATATCAAGATCCTTCGTCAGGAAGACATCTCCATCTTCCGGGCGCTCCTTAATGAAATGACATAAAAAAGGCGGTCGGAAGATGTCTTCCGACCGCTATTTCTTTTATTTCAGTTTCTCTGAAAAAGGCACCCTGGCATCAAATACAGCCATTTCGTGATAGGCAGTATTCATTATCGGCGTCCGCCAATTTCCGTACTGTTGAATAAGATGTTCCTCCCAACCCGCAGGGCAGGAAACCGTTGTGTTTTCAAATGGAAGTTCCACTTTTTCATCAAACAAAAAACGTTCCCACATCAGTTTCTTACTGGTGCAGTTGAAAGATAAAGCACCGACATATCTGGTCCTCTTCTTCTCCCAATTACAGATCTTCAGATAGGTCTTGCGCAGCTTTGTGCCGTTGGTAAACAGGCTTACCAGCTTCCACAGGCAAACAAAGGGCAGGTAGCGAAGTCCAACTTTATGCCCCATCTTTCTTTTTCTGTCATATTCTTCTCCTGCCAAAATATACTTGACAGCTATAATCCCAAGCTTTTGTACCAGCCGCTTCAAACCGGAATCCGGAATGTTATACAGCGGAAAGATATCAGCGAAGATGCCCCGGTTATATGCACCGCTACAGAATTCATATTCAAAGCCTGTACAACCGGTAGTATCGCTTCTGCGAACCCTTCCGTGGCTGATGGGTGCTCTTTCTTCTGTTCCGTAATATTGGAAAAAATAGGGTTCTTTCAGTTCTTTTGGCGCTACTTCGCACAGTTTCTCATAATCCTCCGGCAACATTTCCAAGTCTATATCATCATCCCAAGGAATGAATTCCTGATGCCGGGCAGCGCCCAAAAGCGTACCGCCGGCGGCAAAATACCGCAGACCGTATTTATCGCAAATGCGTTTGAACTAATCCAGCAGATCCAGCTCCACAGCCCAAAGTTCTTTAACCTCTTTGGTTACCAAATGATCACAACGGGTCTCCTCTTCCAGGAACGCTTCATCTACAACAATCATACCTTATCCCCTTCGCCACGCATTTTCAGCACTTTGGCTGGATTTCCTCCCACCACTGCATAAGCCGGTACATCCTTGGTGACAACCGCCGATGCGCCAATCACCGCTCCCCTGCCCACGGTAACACCGGGAAGAATGGTAACCCGGGAGCCGATCCATACATCATCTTCAATGATGACCGGCCGTTCTTCTTCATACCCCTGCTCGATCATGGGAATGTCCACCCGGTCATGAGCGTGATTTCGGGTATAGATATAAACCTCCGGTCCCATCATCACATTGCTACCAATGGTCACCTCGCCCTGCAGCTGACAGTTAATGCCAACACCGGACCGGTCTCCAATCGACAGACTACGTCCAAAAACAGCGCCCCGCTGAATATTGATCTCTTTTCCGCAGTGAACAATAAATCCTTTTGCGAGCGCTGACCGGATCTTTCCCGCGCCCAGAGATATTCTGGCGTTGGACTTGGGCAATCTTATTGCAATGGACTTATATAACCCCCAGCAGATCCATGCTTTCAGCTTTTTCAGGAATTTCCTCATTTTCGTTCCCTTTCCCGGTGCAGATCTTATTACAATTTTTTTCTTTTGACTCTCCGATACACCCTCATAGCTACATTTTTCACATTGGCATACAGCCTTTGTTTTATGTTCTCTTTTCTCCAGATGCTATCCTTGTATGCCCGAAGCTTTTCCCGAACTTCAGGCAGCTTTTCCCACTCGGGATAGAAATACAGCTCACGGGAAGGCGTCTGCACATGGCGATCAATGTCATAATTCCAATCAGAGAATAAATTAAACTCCTGACACGGATCCCACTCCAAGTCAAACAACTCTTCCTGACCGGTTTTCTTGTGATATATATACCGGTATTTCCCCCACAAAACCGCCAAATTCCGATTGACCTGGGCATAATAGGCAGAATCGGAATAAACAAATTCCCGAACCGGAATAGCATCCTCAAACAAAAGCTGATACAGATCTACATTGCAGGTCAATGCATCGCAAACAGCCTTCCCCTCTTTCCGGGGGGTGATCAAGGGGATCCGGATCGCAGGCTCATACACATCAAAGCCATAACAGAGTTTTCCCTTATGACCGTTCATATTACCATGGTCAGCGGAAATGCTGATATGATTATCGTCAAAGTATTTCCGCAAAATGCCGAGGGCCTCATCATACAGATCAATATCCGAGCCGTAGCAGACTCTGCCATTGATCACATGGGGCATATGGACCCACAAAAACACCTTTTCCTCCGATTGCGTAATCTCCGCGATCAACGCCTCAAATCTCGCCAGCGTGTCCCTGCTTTTCTCAGCATCCGGTTGTAAGAAACCCTCATGTATGTAATGCGCACCTACACCCTGACGCAGCTCCTTCACCGGATGGATCTGGGTGTTTTGACCGTAGCATTCAGAATAGCGATAAGCCTCACTCATCCATTTCTCATCCCAGATAATATGACAGGCATATCCCATCTCGTATGCCTTATCAAACAGCGTAATTCCTTTATATGGGCCGGAGACCGGTTTAAAATCCTTGATCTCCTGCTCGTAAGGATATTTCCCTGTAAACATGGACAAATAAGCCATTGCCGAAGAGGGCGCAGCCGTATAGTAGTGGGTAAAAAGGGTTCCTTTTTCCACCAGTGCATCCATATTCGGTGTCTTGCCCTTCCAGTACTGATTACCATAGCAGGGAAGATAATCCGCACACAGGGCATCTTTTGTCAGTAATACAACGCTTTCCTTGTTCATGTATTTCCACCTTCATTTATGTTCTTACAGACTCCACCGCCTGCAAAAGTATGGACTCCAACCGCTTTCCAATGATTTTCGCGGAATAGTTCTCCACGGCAAACCGGGATATCTTCTCAAGATCATAGGAAGAATAGTCAGCCTTGATATTCTTTAACGCAGCGGTAAGAGCCTGCTGGTCGTCCACCGGAATCATAATTCCGAAATCATCGGACCATTCTTCCGGTGACCATCCGCCGTGATCTGTGGTGATCACCGGTCTGCCCACCGCCATAGCCTCCCGCCAGACAATGCCAAAGGTCTCAAAGGCGCTGGGCAGCGCAAAGCAATCACTGTTCTGATACAACTCTATCGTCTGTGCCCGGTTCAGTCTTCCCAGCAGTTTGATCTGGTGCTCCCGTTGATTTTCCCGAATCAGCTGTAGAAGCGAATCCTTCATCTCTCCGCTGCCGCCAATCAAAAGGCTGACATTCTCCTCCGGAGAAAACGCCTCACAGAACGACCGGATCAGCAGATCAAACCGCTTACCTTTGTTTAAGTTAGCAACCGCACTGAACACAAAGCCAGGGTGTTCCACAGGCTCTGTGTACGCAAAGCCGTCGTTGATCATATTCGGAACAACGGTGATCTCCTTTTCAGTCTGGGTCAGCCGCTTCATCGCTCGCTGCAAATTGCCCGAAACAGCAATATTGTGGGCTGCATTTTCGATCACATACCGCAATCCCTTAATCATCGCAGCATCTGCCCGACCATTTATGAATTTATTATAATGCTCAATGTTGACCACAGGGATATTGTGCTTCTTACCAAGTTCCACTGCTACATAACCTGCCCAGCAGGAAAAATGGGAGTAAATCACATCCGGATATCCCTCTTGTTCCACAGCCTTGTAGAACAGCTTCTTTATTGCTCTGACAAAACTGCCTCTGTTCAGACCGGGAAATTTCACTTCCATAAACGTCTTTGCTCTTCGGGAATACCGGGTGGCAAATCCGTCGTCATTGACAGTAATTCTTTTGTCCATTGGCTTAAATAGCTCTCTTGATGGCTGTTTTTGCACATGCAGTACGCAGATCTCATGGCCCAGATCCGCCAGAGCCTTCGCCTGCTCGTAAATATACACATTCCGCACCGGATTCTGGGCATCCGGATAGGATGTTGGGATGATCATTATTTTCATAAAAACCTCACATCACCGGTCTGTCCGGTCCCGCTACTTACGTAGTTTTCTTAGAATGCTTTTTACCTCATTTTTCAGCGTATCAATCCGTCTGACTTTGCAGTATTTTCTTGTCACTCGGCTAAAAGGCGCTGTTTGTATTTCCCACATATAACTCTCCCGGGACGGGGATTCCCCCGCAGACCGGAAATAAGAACTGTTTCTTCTTAGCGCCTTTTCTCCGTCGACCTCTTTTAGCACAACACTTTCTTCAATATACCGGAGCATTGCCTTTGCTTTTTCTGTGTGAAGAATTACCAGAGACGTTCCTCCGTCATCATCCAATTCGGGGCAGACAGTTTCGATACCCCAGAAATCTGCCAGAGTCAAATCACTTGTCCGGTTTTGTCCCTTAAAAGCACATTTGTAGCAAGAAGGCCTGAGGCACAGGTTTTCCAAAAACACACGAATCATAGGGTTTGTATATCGGGACTGGCATATCTGCTTTTTTTCCGTCTGAACTCGAACAGAATACACCCTCCAGCCACGAGTTTTATCCCGGAACGCTATGGCATTGGGCTTGCCCAGTTCCTGCAGGTATTTCTCCCAAACCAAAGGAGACGGAACACCGTGGCAGATAACATCAGCTGTTATCAGATTTTCGTATTTCTTCTTCAGATAGCTGTGAAGTCCGGCTATCTGGCACGGCGTTCCTGTAAATAACACAAGTCGTCCTGCCTCCAGGCATTGTTTGGCATCCTTGTAGGTTGATCCAACAGTGCTCTGGACATATTTGGAGCCCCGCAGTTTTGCCAGATCCTTCACTCGTTCTGCCGCAACGTGTTTGACTTGAAACTCCTCATTAAATGCCGCCCCGAAAACCACGCCGCCCCGGTCAATAACATACTTGGCAAGCTCTGTAAACATACCGCCAGAGGAACTTTCCACGCGCGTTTTCTCATTCTTTGAGATCGCTGCATAAGCAGTCTGCTCTATTTTAGTATTTCCCGCTGCAGGAGTAAGAATGGGACATGACATCTCGCATATACCGCAATCTACGCACTGTGATACATCCACCTGGGGATATAGAAAGCCTTCATTGTCCCGGACCATTTTGATGCAGTTTTTAGGACATGCTGCCATACAGGCATGGCAACCAGAACAACTGCTCTTATCCTTGATTTGTATCATCCCACACCCTCCAAGACATATAGCGATTTAAGAATCACTTTCTTAGGCTCAGCAACTTTCTCACCGGCTTTCTCAGCAATTCCTTTTCATAGGAATCCATACCGAAAAACCACATAGAAACAAAATATATACTGGAATATGCAACAATTCCTGCCAACATCATCCATACATTACAGAAATCAAAAAACTGCTTGATTGCTATCCCGAAAGCAACCGGCAGCACGAGACCGGGAATGATGCGGAGTATAGATTTCCAGAACACGCCAATATCAATGTTACACGCTTTATGATAATAGATATTGATAATAAATCCATTGGCAACGATATAGGAAATTGCCGTTCCAACTGCCGTTCCTGTCGCACCATACCGCGGACACAAAATAACTGTGACCACAAGATTGACTACTGCCATGACGGTATATGCCACACTTCTGAACTTGTGTTTATTCAAGGCTCGCTGAACTTCCAGTCCCACATTCTGGATCAGTGCAATAGAAGACGGAATAATCAGCAATAAGGATACATGGTAAGATTCTTCATAGCCCTCTCCTGCCCAAAATGCAATAAACTCTTTCCCAAAGAATACCAACCCACTGGAGATCAATGCTAAGATCAAAAACTGGATTCGTCCGACCCGGGTAAAGAGGCCTGTCAGCTCTCTTTTCTGCTTTACAATATCCTCTGCTGTTGTATTGATAATGCGGTGGATCCTAGGGGTGAATACGCCAGAAATCGCTGTGGAAAAAGAGGAATAATAGTGATATAAGGAAAAACCCACTGAGTAAAGAGCCACAGCCTCCGTTCCGCAAAAACGGGCCAAAAGGAATTTACCCATATTCTTATTAATCTGGTCCACCACCATATTGATAGCAATAAAGGAGGTAAATACCAAAAGACTTTTGAAAAGTCCGCTTTCCGTTTTTCCAAAGCAGAATCTTACCTTCAGTTGTTTTCTTGCATAAAGCAGATAGGAAACATCTGTAATGATGGATACTGCCAAAGTAACGGAAACAATAGAGATAGATCCATAGCCCATCAGCAGCAGTGGGATTGTTAGGATCGGACTGAACACTGTCTTCATCATGCCCAACAGTTTCAGAAATACAAACCGTTCATGGGCAGAAATGATATTCTGAAACACACTCATCGGAAAAGATACCGCCATATTCACCGTCAGCAGCATCATCAACGCTTTTGCAATGTCATACTCTGCCAGTGTAAGTCCGTTTCCGAATACCAGTTTTAGATTCGCAGTCAGGAAGGAGCCGCAGGCAAGTGCAACGCCACCAATCACCAGAAAAATCGTCAGAAAAAGTCCGTTTAAATTTGCTATGGCTTCTTTGTCTTCCTGGACTTTATACTTGGAATAATACTTTATATAGCTGGTATTAAATCCCAAGCTCAACAGTGAAAGCATGGAAATCGTGGATGAAACTGTATTGTACAGACCGTACTCGCTCTTTCCCAGCAGCCGGAGCATCAACGGTGTATAGATCATACCTACCACAATACTCAGTCCCATCTGCAGGTAGGACAGTATTGAGCCAACTTTTAATTGGTTGATTCGGTTTTTGGAATTCATTATCTAACCTTCTTACTATACTGCCATCTGGGGCTTCTATGGAATTTGCGATAATTTATCAAGAAATGCTTTGGATTTTGTCCGCATACCCTCCAATTTGCCGGCAGCCATGTTATAGTCGATTGGCGGTACACTTTCGACATACCGCAAGGACATTCTTTCTTTTGTGTTACACAGATGGTTTTCTGTGCCAAGCATAGTCGTTAAGCTTTCCAACCGTGTTCCGCTGTTTTTCTTGTTTTTCCTCAAGAAGGAGAAACACTCTTTTTGATAGATGGAGGAAAATACTGTGCTGTGGAAGCTGTCTGTAAACACATACTTTGCATGCTTTATAAGGGAGATAAAATCACTTACCGTGGCTTCCGGCATCTGTACATCTCCGAAACACACATCTCCAAGGATAAATTGTTCGTTAATGTAAGGAATTGTAACGATCTTCAGTCCACGTTTCCTTGCAAACACTTTTGCCAGACGGCGGGTATCGGTGTCATTGCCCAAAAAATAGCAGAACAAATACTCTTCCTGAATCTGACGGTCGCTAGCAACTTTGTCCCACTGCTCCGCCGTTAAAAGCATAGTCGGATCAACTACCCACTCTGCCTCGATAGGCTTCAGCAGCTCACAGGCTTCCCGCTCTCTGACCGATACGCCCAAATAGGAACGCAGGGCTTCCTCCATAGCAATCTTTTGCTCTGCAGTCAGTTGACTTGCCATAATACTGGCAGCATAGGAGAACTTGGGCTTATCCTCTGCAAAGCCTAAAAACATAGGAGAATCCATCTGGTTTACATCCCATACTCTGTCACTTCCTGTGACAAATATATCATATTGGTCTTTGCACTGATGTACCGTTTTTTTGCTATAAACCACTTCACTGTGAGGGATTCCGTCCCGAAAAGTTTTGGTTGCCTGAAGTCTGCGGGCAATATGCTTTTTTACAAAAAGTTTTGTCATGATACCTACAATTTTGCCATTAACAGCATTTTTGAGTTTCTTTAGGATCTGACCCGTAGGGAGCTTCCAAACCGTTTTGAGCGTATAGCGTGCTCCACCGCCTTCTCTAACGCAGCAGATCTGCTCTGCGTCATAACCCTCACCATTCAAATAACGGCACAAAGCATAGGCTTGTAGCAGACCGCCATAATTGCAGGAGCCATAATATCGGGTAGTAATTCCAACTTTCTTCATCGTCTTCACCTAAGAATTGTAACATTCTCTACCTATTGTTGGGTCTGTTCTGTTGTTTTTGCTTGTTTCGCCAGAATGATCTCCATAACGGGAATCAACACAAACAGGATCAAATGGCTGTGGAACGACATAAAGGGGTTACAGAACATCATCAGTGCAAACGCTGCCAGAACGCCCACATGGCTACCTTTGATTCGTTTAAATGCCAGATAATACAGGCTGAAAACGGGAGCTGCACCCACAATGCCATGCCGTGCCAAAAGATCCATGATCTCCGAGTGGTTACCAATACCGGAAGCTCTGCTTCCCGAAAAAACATTTCCGAACTGATAGCCGACTCCAAACACAGGGTTTTTCAGGAAGGTATTCCAGGACATCTCAATCAAGCCAACGCGCTTGTTATAGTGGCCTGTCTCCACATCCAAAAACGTTGCGTCAAACAATTCGCCTATCCGACGGAAAAAGAGGACATTAGAACGCTTGTCCAACCATGTAGCAATTTCCGAGGCATTTGATGCCGCTGCAAAATAGGCAGCAATAACCAGACCCAGAAGTACTACAATCATTACAATTCTGCTGGCAGAAGTTTTCTTCGTTTCTCTGCCCCTGTCGAATATCAGCACCATAACCACACCCAAAATCAAAGAGAAAGTGGTAAGTGCAGATTCCGTCAAATAGGTAGCCAGTGCCAGCACTGCAACGCCAATAAATAGCCAGAATTTCGTTTTTCTGGAGGTGATCCGCTTGTCAAACAGCAAAGAAAACAAATATACGCCTAAGAGTGACGATCCATACGCAAACTGATATCCACCCATGATCGTTGCTTCCTCAAACTCCTGATGGGATGCCGCCAATCTTGCTGCCTGAGGATTTACCAAATAAAACACAGCAGTGTATGCTGCTATAGCAAACCACAGAACAAGCGCGGCCTTTATACAAGAACGCATAAACCCAATATTTTGACTTCTTTCTAGAATCAAGCACATGATCACAGGAAAAAACACCAACAGATTATAAGATGCATAAGTTGCAAAATAGCCGACATCCAAATCAAAAAAGGAAGTTATGACATAATAAAGTATAAACCAAACAACCAACATCAGCTCTTTTGTTCTGCCGATACGCCCGTTGTTGCCGATAACCCATACCGTGATCAACACCAGCATGGAACCAAATGCGATATAGTTTGCAATACCTTTATAGCCACTGATCATACAGGCTGCGATCAGTGCAAAAAGAAACCACACCAGTTGCTGTGTCCCTATAACGCCTCTTCTTGAATTATTTACGGTCATTTGCAAACAGTCCTCCCAGCAGGCACAAGGGTTATCCTTTGCCCTCAGATAATCAGAAAAAACGCTTTTTAGTACGATTCATCCAGATATGATTCATTTAAATTCATATATACGTGCGTGTGGAGAGATACTCTTTTCTCCTCCGGCGGCAATTGTCTCCAATCACCGTAAACGTGTGTCAGATATCCATCCGCATTTTCCACACCGCAGACCTGCAAGCCCTCAAATCTGTAGATTGTGGGTTCTCCGTAGATCGCTTTGGGCATTATTTCCTTCTTCCGGTAGACGCTCATCAAATTACCCACATATTCGCATTGATCAAAATCCCGGCTTGCGCACATAGAATCGAGTTTTTGGATCAGCCAACCAATGCTGATCGGCAGAATCTTGCCCGCCACTGCAGCAGCATTTTTCACAAAGCTTCTTCCCTTGCGAACCGTACATACACGGGTAGCCAAAATATTGTCCCAAAATACAATCGGCTGGTAATGTTGAATTCCGTCCTCCCTTGTCTGTCCAGCTCCATCCAAAGGAAACACATCTATGTATATTCCCTTTTTCAGGTTATAGATAGATTCCTCGATCAGTGTCGTGCCGGTATGATACAGCTTGGCATAGGAAGCGATGATCTTGCCCGTATACTGCCTCGGACTCTCCAGCCGGTATTCACCCACATCGTCCTTCATCAGCGCAATGAGCTTCTCATAGTCTCTGCGAGGCATACCTACATCAACATCATCATCCCAGGGGATAAAGCCCTGATGCCGGGCAGCTCCCAGCATAGTACCACCGATCAAATAGTATCGGAGATCATGCTCAGTACAGTAAGCATGAAACCAACCCAGCATCTGTGTCAGTTTCTCCTGCAATTCATTATTTGCCATAATCTCGCTCCCTCCAAGCCATTGCTCTTAGAATCAAGCCGAGTATTTCTTGTTCAAATATTTTCTAAGCCGCTTTGCCCCAATTCGACGAATCATCCGCACTGTTGCTAGATACAGTGTCACCGGAGAGCGAAAAACGCCAAATGCCATGAGAAGTCCTTCTTTTTTTCTGCCGTTTCGATAAAAGGCATAGGCGCACTCAAAATCGTGCATGATATGTACCCGCTTGCGTTGCGCAGGCGTAAGGCTGTCCATAATATCCCGGATAGAGGCAAAATACGCTTCTTTGATTGCTTTCAGTTTTTCAGGGCTCGGGCGATTTTGGGCATCCCGGATTTCAATATTATACAAGTATTTCTTTACCAATCCGATTTTATACTTTGCTGCAAGGCAGGCAAAAACCTGCAGATCCTGATGCCGCATCAAAGATTCGTCAAAATAACCGGCTTCGTCCAAAACTTTGCGCCGTATCAACACAGCGCCGGTACCAAGGCCTGTTCGGCGGCAAAGAATGTCCATTAGGATATTTCCGGTGCGGTAAGGCAGGCTTGCGATTTGAAGCTCCCCATTGAGCAATCTTCTGGACAGGCAGCCCACTGCGCCCCAGCTCTCATCATGGGCATTAAGCCAATCCACCTGCAGCCGCAGCTTTTCCTTTTCCCAATAGTCATCATCGTCCAGAAAAGCGATATATTCGCCCTTTGCCGCCCGGATACCCACATTTCTGGCAGCAGCGCCGTTGATATGCTTCTCTTGCTCCAAGAAACGGAAGCGGGAATCCTTTTCATATACCTTGAGGTTTTCGTATAAAGCCTGTGAGTGTTCATCACCCACAATGTTGTCGTTGACCACAATGCACTCCACATTCTGATAGGTCTGACCCAAAACCGAATCAACGGCACGGGTCAGCATATCCGATCTGCGGTAAGTAGGAATCACCACGCTGATAAGATCTTTTACATACTCCATAAGCCTCAAGCTCCTAAACCAGAATTATTACAGCCGCCAGAAACGCATACCGGAAGCTTTCAGATCCTCCACAGGATACAGACCCTTCACATCGATCAGCACCTTCTCGCTATCGGGAAGATGCATCGCGTACAGCGCCTTGATCCTCTCCAAGGTCATGGTGCGGAACTCATTGTGGGCAACTGCCACAATAACGCAATCTGCATCCTTCACTTCTTCCAGTGGGGTCAGTGTCACGCCGTACTCATGCATAGCATCTTTCTCACTTGCCCAGGGATCTACCACCACAGGGGTGATTTCGTACTCGCCCAGTCGCTTGATAATATCCTCTACCTTGCTGTTCCGGGTATCGGGGCAATTCTCCTTAAAGGTCAGACCCAGAATTACCACCTTGGCATTCTTGGGGGACTTTCCCGCAAGGATCATTTGCTTCAGGGTTGCATCTGCCACAAACCGCCCCATGCCGTCATTGACCATTCTGCCGTTGAGGATGATCTGGCTGTGGTAGCCAAGTTTCTCCGCCTCATAGGTAAAGTAGTAGGGGTCAACGCCGATGCAGTGACCGCCGACAAGACCGGGACGGAAGCCCAAGGCATTCCACTTGGTGTTCATGCCTTCCACCACCTCGTTGGTATCGATGCCCATGCGATCGAACACCATGGCAAGCTCGTTCATAAAAGCAATGTTGATATCCCGCTGGCTGTTCTCCACGACCTTGATCGCCTCGGCGGTTTTGATGCTGGACACCGGGTGAGTACCCACTTCAATGACCAGGTCATATACATTTTTGATCTCCTCCAGGCTCTCTGCATCCATGCCGGAGACAATCTTATGGATATTCTCCAGCCGGTGGATCTTATCGCCAGGGTTGATCCGTTCCGGGGAATAACCCACCTTGAAGTCCACACCGCATTTAAGGCCGGACTCCTGCTCCAGAATTGGCACGCAGACATCCTCGGTGACACCGGGATAAACCGTAGACTCAAAGACCACGATACTGCCCTTGGTGAGATTCCGACCTAAGATCCGGCTTGCGCCCTCCACAGGAGCAAGATTAGGGGTGTGATCCTGATTCACCGGAGTCGGCACTGCAACCACATGGAACCTTGCCTTGCGCAGATCTGCCTCATCCCAGGTAAACTTAACCGAGGTATTTCGGATCACATCATCGCCCACCTCTTTAGTGGGATCGATTCCGGACTGATACAACTCGATCTTCGCCTTGTTCAGATCAAAGCCGATCACATTCAGTCCTTTTGCTGCAAAAGCCACAGCAATGGGCATACCCACATAGCCCAACCCGATCAAAGCCAGGCTTTCCTTCTTATTAACCAGATTATTGTATAGTGACATGTACATTTGCCTTTCCTGATATAAATCGCTTTTGCGTTACTTGTGCAGCAGAGTGGTAAATACCCATCCTCGCAGCTTGTTGGGCATAATCGCCACTACAAACTGAATGAACAATGTGTATATGTAATCCCACCGCGAAATAAAACCAGTCTCATAAACCTTTCGTCTTCCGGTTTTATACTTCTTGAAGTAGGACAATCCACCCCGGCGCTCAAACATATCTTTTCCGATACGCGCATAGACAAGTGTATCATCAATATTCATCGCCTTTGCGCCGCTAGTAAGCATGTTAACCCACAGATATGTATCCTCCATAAGAAGACACGACTGATAGTTGCCCGCCCTAAGCACTGCATTTTTCTTATACATGACGGTCATATGGTTAAATGCATCCCGTCTTTTCTGATATTTTCTAATTTCGGAATGGGTTAAAGGCACCGTTCTCTTGGCAACGATATTCTCCGGGTCGCCTACAAACTCACCGATATGGCTGCCGCAAATATCCAAATCTTTATCTTTTTCGAATTCTGCAAGCTGCTTCTCGAACCGATCCTCTCTTGCGATATCGTCTGCATCCATTCTTGCTACCAGTTCATGTTCGCAATGATGCATGCCTTCAGCAAGGGCCAAGCCAAGTCCCCGGTTGGTTTCCAGCGGAACAAAGGTGTACAATTGGGGGTCACGGTCTGCGTACTGAGCAAGTACATCCTCTAACTCCGGCGTAAGCGGACCATCTTTCACAATCACAATTTGACTGGGCAACACCGTCTGGCAGAGAACACTGTCCATACATGCTTTTAAATATTCCGGTTTTTCTTTGATATACAGTGACATCAATACAGAAAATTTTTCAGCCAACAGTAATCTCCTCCTCCGCAGACTCTTCTTGAGTCTGTGCGTAGTCGTTCTTGTATTCCTTGCCAAGCACCGCAAATACGGTCATAAACATGATCTTGATATCACCGAAAAAGCTGAATTCTTCCATGGCTTTCAGATTGTAGTACATCTTGGCAGGAAGAATTTGGTTGATGTAAACATTATCTGCGTCCTCAGCGACATCCAGCAATTCGGCTTCATCTTTGAAATAAATGCTTGCAAGGCTGGTTACACCGGCAGGAAGAAGCAGGGTCGCCATCATTTCCGGCGTATAAGCCTGTACATATTTCAGGCTCTCCGGCCGTGTTCCCACAAAGGTCATCTTGCCCCGGAACACATCGATCAGTTGACTGACCTCATCCAGTCTGCATTTGCGGATCAGCTTACCCATGCGGGTGATCCTTGCATCTCCGCTGACCGTAACCCCGGATCCCTTGTCCGCCCCTTGTACCATAGACCGGAATTTAAAAATCCGGAATTGCTTGTTGTATTGGGTCACTCTAACCTGCCGATAGAAAACCGGTCCTTTACTGTCCAGCTTAATGGCAAGCCCCAAAATCAGAAACACAGGGCACAGGATCATCAGCATAATCGCAGAAATAACAATATCGAACAGCCTTTTGAAAAACAGGCTTACCTTTTTCTGGGTAAGGAGGTCATAATATTTTCTGACTTCCTCTGTCTGCATTTCTTCCGGCAGACTTTCCCATTTTTTGAGCATCATTTTATGTACTCCCTAAGAATCTGGGTGTATTTACAGATTACATATTCAACATCTTCATCTGTCAAACAAGTGTGTAACGGCAGCGTGATCTCGTTGGCAAAGTGAGCATACGCATTCGGGAAATCTTTGATATCAAAACCCATATTCTTATATGCTGTATGCATAGGCAACGGCTTATAATGGACATTGCAGGCCACACCCTGCTCCGCCATTTTAATAATGATCTCATTTCTCTGCTCTGCTGTAATCCCCGGAATTCTGGTTAAGTACAGGTGGCCAGATGATGTGTAGCCTTCCGTATAGTGATCCAACACTTCTACGCCCAGAGTTTTCAGTGCTGCGTCATACTTTTCTATAATTTCTCTTCTGCGCTCCAGAATACCGGGATAGCGCTCAAATTGCTTCAATCCAATAGCGGCAGCCACATCGGTCATATTGCACTTATAGTAAGTACCAACAATATCATACTCCCATGCACCTAATTTCATCTTTGCCAATGCATCCTTGCTTTGGCCGTGAAGGCTGAGAAGCTGCAGCTTTTTATAGATATCCTCATTACTGATGCCGGGGATGGTTCTCCAGGTTAGCGCACCGCCCTCTGCGGTGGTGAAGTTCTTCACTGCATGGAAGCTAAAACTGGAAAAATCCGCCACATTGCCGATCATGCAATCACCCAGCTTTGCACCAAAGGCATGAGCGGTATCTGCCATTATAGCAATTCTGCCCAATGCGCTTTGCATTTCACCGTTGGGTTTGAAGATGTTTTTCTTGCGCTCGACAATATCAAAAATCTTCTGATAATCACAGGGAATGCCGGCAAGATCTACCGGAATGATTGCCTTGGTGTTCTCATTGATAGCTGCCTCTACCGCATCGTAATCCATTTCCAGACTATCCTTCTGTACATCTACAAGGACAAGCTTCGCTCCTACATGGACGACAACAGACGCCGTAGCTGTGTATGTATAGGCAGGGACAATAACCTCATCCCCTTCACCGATCCCCATTACCCGAAGGGCCATTTCTGTGCAGGCTGTCTGTGAGTTGAGACATACACATTTTTCCGTGCCCACCCACTGAGCAATATTATTCTCCAACTGCTTTGTTCTCGGACCCGTAGTGATCCAGCCGGAACGAAGCGCCTCTGCCACTTCATTAATCTCAAGTTCACTAATATCCGGTGGACTAAAGGAAATCATTTTTTTCACTTCCTGCATATCTGCATACCTCTCTTCGGATGGTCTGTGATTAGACAAAACTGCAATTAAAAAGACGCATTTCACCTCATAAGTATATCCTATATATTAAGGATTGTCAACAAAATTGCACGCTGCTCACGACTCCTTACTGTATCTGTTAAGGTTGTAATTTAACAGGGCAGACCACAAGCATTTGCGGTCTGCCCTGTTTCCTAAAGTTCCAGTTTTCTCATAAGTTCCCAGGTGTCCGACACGACCTGTCCGGGCATGGAGATGTTAGTCTCCAGTTCCTGTAAAGACCGCCATCCATTTCCCTTGCAAAGCACGGTTATCCAGCGCATCACGTGGTACACCGGCAGCAGCCAGGGGTGTTTTTTCAACACAGGATAACGGAATTTCATTTTCTTATAGGGTAGAAAAATTCGTGACAGCGCATAGCCGAGCTTGCCGCCCCGGCGCATCTGTTTTACCGCCACATCGTTTTCCATAGAACCGTACATACCCCCATGAAGAACAAATCGGGCAAGCTGACAGGTAAGGGCATCCGCCTCAGTGCCGGAGAACCATGCCTCCGCTAAGCTTTCTGCGGTTTTTGCAAAGGTCAGCAGTCCGCCTTCTGTTAACAGTGCCTGTCTGCTTTCCGAATCAAAGTAAACCTTGTGATTTAGGATCCACAAGTCCAGAAATGTCCGCGCACCGCAACCGCCCTCCTGGACATGCTTTGCCATATGGGCGATGTGGTAAAAATAAAACATAGCATCCGAAAGGACATAGCAGAAACTGCCCTCTGCCTCAGGCCGGGCATCCTCCCATATCCGGTCAAGGACTGCCGCGGCATTGACTGCCCGGTTCTCCTCCACCGTTGTATAGTGCAGCTCCAGATGAACGCCGCCGGGAGAATGCAGGGATATATCGTGCAGGGTCTTCAGTCCCCGGGTATAGTTTTGCTTTTCCTCCAAGACCTTTGCCGCTGCCTCCACCATCTCTTCCTTTACCAGAATGTCGATATCGCAACTGGTACGCATCCAGCTCTCCGGATAATACTTTCGCAGGATCGCGCCCTTGAGGGGAATAAACGGGATATTGGCGCATGTCAGCGTCTGACAGATGTTTTCATATGCGTTCTCCAGCCAGGAACACCGCATCAGCGCCAGCATGGTCTGCTTCCGGAATTGCTCCGAGATCTCACCTTTCGGCAAAAGCCTGTTCTTACCCAATGTCTGTCCGGCAATATGGGCAAGGTCGTGATCCTTGGCAATGGAATATATCTCTTCCAGCCTCTCCGGTGTCAGAGATTGCTTTAATTCCTCCGTCAGTTCGCCTCCGCATACCTCTGAGCGCAGAAGTTCAAAAAACATTGTAACCGGGTTCACCCGCATTCCCTCCTTTCTTCCTGCAATAGGGTTATTTTATCAAAACGATCACTCTTTTGCAACCATTTTCAAAAAAGCGGTTACCCAGACGGGTAACCGCTTTTTATCAGTATTGGGTGGGCTGAACGTGCCAGATCTCCTCGGCGTACTGCCGAATGGTGCGGTCGGAAGAGAACTTGCCGCCGCTTGCCACATTCATCAGGCACTTTCTGCCAAAGGTAATGGGATCTGCGTAATCCCGGTTGGCCTGAAGCTTTGCGTCCAGATAGGAAGCATAATCCATCAGCAGGAAGTAGTGGTCTGCCTGATGCCAGGATGTGCCGTCCAGCAGAGCATGATACAGCTCACGCTGATCCTCATCAGTGGGAACTGTTCCGTCCACCAGAGTATCCACCGCACGGCGGAGCTGCTCATTATGCTCATAGATCCACCGGGGATTATAGCCGGCTCTGGACTCGTTGATCTGCTGCACCGTCGCGCCGAAGATATAGTTGTTCTCCATGCCCGCTTCCTTGACGATCTCCACATTAGCTCCATCCAGTGTGCCCAGCGTCACCGCACCGTTCAGCATCAGCTTCATGTTGCCGGTACCGGAGGCCTCTGTGCCCGCAGGGGAGATCTGCTCGGAAATATCCGCGGCAGGAATGATATACTCGGCATAGGAACAGTTATAATTCTGGACAAAGATCACCTTCAGCTTATCGTGCATATCCGGGTCGTTGTTGATCATCCGGGCGATCCGGTTGATATACCGGATAATTGCCTTTGCCCGGGCATAACCGGGAGCGGATTTTGCGCCGAACAGATATACGGTAGGCTGGAAGTCTGTCAGGCTGCCATCTTTCAAGCGGAAGTAGATATCTACGATAGACAAAGCATTCAGCAGCTGCCGCTTATACTCATGAAGCCGCTTGACCTGCACATCGAACAGGAAGTTGGGATTCAGCTTGATGCCTTCCTGTTTTTCCACCACAGCACACAGCTGTTCTTTCTTCTGCCGCTTAATAGCATTGAACTGGCGGACCATGTCGTCATCGATCATGGGCTTGAGCTTGCTGAGTCTATCCAGATCCTTCAAAAAGTCTCCGCCGATGCAGTACTTAATGAGCTGGGTCAGCTTCGGGTTGCACAGACCCATCCAGCGGCGGGGCGTAACGCCGTTAGTCTTGTTCTGGAACCGGTCCGGGAAGGCAGCATACCAATCTTTAAAACAGTCATCCTTCAGGATCTGGGAGTGGATCTCGGCAACGCCGTTGACATAGCTGCCCACATAAACACTCAGGTTTGCCATATGGGCGGTGTTGTCCCGGACGACAAACAGGTTGGGATGCTCAGCGCGCAGCTTCTCGTCAATACGCAGAATGATATCCACGATCTCCGGCACTACACTGCGGAGAAGATCCAGATTCCACTTTTCCAGAGCCTCGCCCATCACCGTGTGATTGGTATAGGAGAAGGTCTTCTGAGCAATGGCAAAGCTCTGCTCAAAATCCATGCCTTCTGCCATCAGCAGACGGATCAGTTCCGGAATGGACATAGCCGGGTGGGTATCATTCAGCTGAACGGCGTAAAATTCCGCAAAATGGCTCAGGTCAGTGCCGTGGGCAGACTTATAAGTCCGGAGCATATCCTGCAGAGACGCCGAAGACAGTACATACTGCTGCTTGATACGCAGCCGCTTGCCCTCCCAGGTGGAATCGTTGGGATACAGAACACGGGTGATGTCCTCCGCCTTGTTCTTCTGTGCCAGCGCCCGCAGGTAATCCTGATCGTTAAATGCGTTAAAGTCCAGCTCCTCTTCTGCCTCGCACTGCCACAGCCGCAGCGTGCCCACATTTTCCGTACCGTAGCCGATCACAGGCACATCGTAAGGTACAGCCAGAACAGTATGATCCGGGAATTTGACCTTTACAGTATGGTTATAACGGCGATAGGACCAGGGATCGCCGTACTTTGCCCAGTCGTCCGCAGCCTCTACCTGACTGCCATTCTCGTCAAATTTCTGCTTGAAAAGACCGAAGCGATACCGCAAGCCATAGCCGGACAGCGGGATATTGGTGCTTGCCGCAGAATCCAGGAAGCAGGCAGCCAATCTGCCCAAACCGCCGTTACCCAGCGCAGCATCCTCCACTTCCTCCAGAATCGCCAGATCCACGCCCCGCTCTGCAAAGAGCTTCTTCATCTCGTCCAAAATACCCAGATTGTACATATTGGAATATACCAGTCTGCCGATCAGGTACTCTGCGGAAATATAGTATGCCTTTCTCTGGTGCATACGGGTACGCTTGCTGCGGTTCCAGTTGTCGCTGATGGACATCATCACCGCCTCTGCCAGAGCCTCATGCAGCTCCTGGGCAGTGGCCTCCTGTAAGGAAACGTCGTGGGTGTATTTCAGCTTTGCCTCAGTCCACTTCAAGATATTCAGGCAATTATAGCTCATTTTTTATTCTCCTTTTCTCGGCCATACAGCCGGGTAAGATTGCGGATTTTCTCCGCCAGCAAATCATCATAGCTTCCCTCTACGGCCCGCCATGTCCAGTTGTCGCTGGTCTGAGTCCCGGGAAAGTTCATCCGGGCATCTGCGCCCAGTTCCAGGTAATCCTGCAAAGGAACGATACAGGTATCGGAAACACTGCTGTGAGCAGTCCGGATCACGCCCCAGACCAAGCCTTCCTCTTCCGTAAGATGCATATACTCCGTGGCGTAAGCCACCGCGTCGTCAGATACTGTTTCCAGCCACTGCCGCATGGTCATATTGTCATGGGTACCGGTATAGCACACAGAGTTTTGAATAAAGTTGTGGGGCAGGTAATCGGAAGGCTCCCGGGAGTCAAAGGCAAACTGAAGAACCTTCATACCGGGATATCCGGATCCGTCCCGCAGGTCCAATACCTCCTGAGTCAAAAAGCCCAAATCTTCCGCAATCAGCTTCAGTTCCGGAAGTCCCTGCTTTACAGCGCTCACAAAGTCCATATCCGGACCTTTTCGCCACTGGCCGTTTTTCGCCGTGGCATCGGAATAGGGCACTGCCCAATAAGCTTCAAACCCCCGGAAGTGATCCAGCCGCACCACATCGTACAGCTTTCCCGCCGCTTCCAGACGCCGCAGCCACCACCCGTAGCCGTCGGCAGCAATGGCCTCCCAGTTATAAAGGGGGTTGCCCCAGAGCTGACCGTCTTCAGAGAACGCATCCGGGGGACAGCCTGCGACAGCCCGGGGTGCCAGCGTTTCATCCAGGTCGAACAGTTCCGGATTGCTCCATACATCCACCGAATCCAGCGGAACGTAGATAGGAACATCTCCAATAATGGATATCCCGTTTTCATTGGCGTAGGTTTTTAATTCTTGCCACTGTTTATAGAAAAGATACTGGACAAAGCTATAAAACTGAACCCGGTCTCGAAGCTCTTGGCGCGCCTGCCAGACAGCATCGGCATCCCGGAATTTCAAGCCATCCTCCCACCGATACCAGGGAAGACCGTTTTTCTGTTCTTTTAACGCCATGAACAAGGCGAAATCCGACAGCCATGTACTGTTTTTTTCGCAAAAGTCCCGAAATGTTCCGTCATCAGAGAATCTGCAAAAAGCCTTATAAAGAATACGCAACCGGTTGGCGTATTGGATTCCAAAGTCCACACGCCCCGGATCACTGGTCCACTGCACAGAGGATACTTCGCCGGGTTCCAACAAGCCTTCCTCCGCCAGAAGATCCAGATCGATCAGATAGTGGTTTCCGGCAAAGGTAGAGCAGGATTGGTACGGGGAATCCCCATAGCCGGTGGGAGACAGAGGCAGGATCTGCCAATAACTCTGACCCGCTTTTTTCAGAAAATCAACAAACCCATAGGCATACTTGCCCATGGTGCCCACTCCGTAAGGCCCGGGCAAAGAAGTAATATGCATCAAAATGCCGCTGCTGCGCATAGCATTGCTCCTTCATATTGGTCTACGATTATAATTTATGGACCACTGCCCGTTTCGGTGACCGCAGGTTTCCATATCCGTAAATCATTCTGAATGCGATCCCAATTTGGAGGATCGCCATACCCTAAAAGAATAAAGCTTTTTTGCCTGTTTGTCAAGGAAAACCAAGCTTTTTCAAAACAGTTCTCACATTTTCACAACATTTCTCTTTTTCTTTTCCCGGTAATTGGTAAAAGAGAAATACCCGGGGTAAAAAACCCCGGGTATTTGGGAAAACATATGTAGATTAAGCTTCCAGATTGATCTCGGTTTCCTTGCTGAACACGTGGCAAACGCTGCCCAGGAAGTCGAACTTAATCTGCTTGCCGGAAGCCAGAGCAGAAATCTCAGCGCCGGTCATGTTCATGGTGGAGACAATGATAACAATGTCAACGCCCATGGAAGTAACGTGCAGGTGGACGGTGGAACCCATCATCTCTTGAACATCGATGGTAGCATCTACGCCCTCACCCTCAGCCAGCTGAATGTGCTCAGGACGCAGACCCAGAACAACTTCCTGCTCCTCCACGTTGTTGGCAGCCAGGTTAGCCTGCTTGTCATCAGACAGGACCACAGTGTGACCACCCAGCTCAACAGCATACTTGCCGTCGACCTTCACCAGCTTGGCATTCAGAAGGTTCATCTGGGGAGAGCCAATGAAGCCTGCGACGAACAGGTTGTAGGGATGATTGAAGACCTCCTGAGGAGTACCGATCTGCTGGATGAAGCCGTCCTTCATGATGACGATACGGTCGCCCAGAGTCATAGCCTCGGTCTGGTCGTGGGTAACATAAACGAAAGTGGTGTCGATACGCTGACGCAGCTTGATGATCTCAGCACGCATCTCATTACGGAGCTTAGCGTCCAGGTTGGACAGAGGCTCGTCCATCAGCATGACCTTGGGCTCACGAACGATAGCGCGGCCGATAGCAACACGCTGACGCTGACCGCCGGACAGAGCCTTGGGCTTACGGCCCAGGTACTGGGTGATGTCCAGGATCTCAGCAGCCTCACGAACCTTACGGTCGATCTCGTCCTTGGGGGTGTGACGCAGCTTCAGAGCGAATGCCATGTTTTCGTAAACAGTCATATGGGGGTACAGAGCGTAGGTCTGGAAGACCATCGCAATGTCACGGTCCTTGGGAGCAACGTCGTTGACCAGCTTGTCGCCGATGTACAGCTCGCCCTCGGAAATCTCCTCAAGACCGGCGATCATACGAAGAGTAGTGGACTTACCGCAGCCGGAAGGACCGACCAGAACGATGAACTCACGGTCCTGGACCTCCAGGTTGAACTCCTGAACAGCCACGACACCCTGGTCAGTGATCTGCAGGTTGACCTTCTTTTCCTCTACGTACTCGTCATTCTTCTTTGCTTTCTTGGCTTTCTTCTTGGCTTCTTTTTCATCATCGCCGTTGAACGGGTAGATCTTCTTGATGTTTTTCAGAACCATACTTGCCATAACTTACCGACTCTAAGCATACCGACTCCTCGCATATGCTCTCATCGCCGCCTGCGTTGAAGCGCGCGATTTTACGACAGGTCTCCACACTGCCGCACCGTGAGTCTAACGGGGTTTACATTTCCTCCTTTTGTGACACAGGACACCTAATAAGTGGAGTAGAAAGCCCTATGCCCGGATGCTATAATAATACCACAGGAATGCCTTTTAAGCAATGGTTACTTTGCACAGTTTTCCTGTTATTTTTTTAGTTATTTTGCAATAATGTAGCAACCGTCCTCCGGACAGGACAGACTGCTGCTGTAATAGGCCTTCATGGCATCGGCAAGATACAGCGCATCCTGAACGCCGGCAGTTTCATAGGCAGAGTGCATAGCCAGCTGAGCAAGACCGATATCTGCCGTAGGTACGGTCACATGGGCGAGGGAAATTCTGCCCAAAGTACCGCCGCCGGGAAGATCTGCCCGGTTATAGAAGGACTGGACCGGAACACCGGCCTTGTTACAGACAGACCGAAAAACCGCCGCAGAAGCGCCATCGGTGGCATAGTTCTGGTTAGCGTTGAATTTCAGCACCACACCCTTATTCATCTCCGGGGCATTGGCTGCGTCGGCATACTCCGGATGATTGGGGTGAATGGCATGACCGTTATCAGCAGAAACCATGAAAGACTGACCCAGCATCTGATAAATATCCAGATCACAGCTTTTGCAGATCCGCTCAAGCACACTTACCAGCAAACGGCTGTCTGCGCCCTGGGCAGATGCAGAACCTACTTCTTCGCTGTCAAGAACAGCCAGCACCGGAATACAGTCGCTTTCCTCTGCGTTCAGGAACCCCTGGGTACAGCACCATGCGCACTCCAGATCATCGATCGCCTTGGAAGAGATATATTCTCCGTCCACGCCCCATACAGAAGCCTTTTCCCGCAGATACAAATACAGGTCTTGACCCAGGATCTTTCCGCCGGCAGCCTCCTCCAGAAGCTTCTCCAGCTTTCCGGCAGCATCGGGACTGCCGACCAAAGCCAGGGTATCCACTGCTACGTTCCATGCCATACCCTCGTTGACCTTCCGGTTCATATGGATCGCCACATTGGGAATCAGCAGCAGATCCCGGTCGATATTTACCAAACGGGATTCGATTCCCTTCTCCGTCTGCACCATCACCCTGCCGGCAACAGACAGAGGTCTGTCCAACCAGGTGGAAATGATCATGCCGCCGTACTTCTCTGTTGCAAGCCGGGTATACTTACCCACCAATTCTCCGTTTTCCTTCAGCTTAAAGGCCGGCTGATCCGAGTGGCTGGCGCTCATCAAAAACCCTTTGGCTGCGCCCTTGGGAATACGGAATGCCATCACCGCGCTGCCGCCCCGGGTCAGGTAATATTTCCCCCCGGGAACAAGCTGCCAGCAATCTTTTTCATTCAGTTGGGTATACCCCTTCTCCTGAAGCGCCTTCACCAGCTCCGCCACCGCATGAAAGCGGCTTACAGACGCATCCAGAAAGTTTTTAAGACCGTTGATCCGTTCGTCCATACTGTTTCCTCCGAATCGGGCGGAAAATCCATTTTCCTGCCCTTATTTTTATGGCCTTATTTTACACCATTTGCGCTATGACTGTCAACCGGGAGAGTTTTTGGATTTATCCACAGGTCGAATTTTGTAAAAAGTTGTATTTTTGTCGATTTTTTGTCAAAATCACGGTGTTTTTGTCGAGCGATTGTTTTTGTTTTTCCTTGCAAATTCGGACGCATTATGCTAAATTATATTTGTCGCAACGCGGCAAAACCGCTGCCGCTGTCATTGGGGATAAACTACACCAAGTCAGGAGAGGAATTTATGGACAATCTTACAAGCATACTCATCGCAGACAACTCAGAAGAATTTTGCAGCGGTCTTTCTGCTGCTCTGCAAAGATCCGACGGATTTCAGATCCTGGGGATCGCCAATGACGGAGAGCAGGCGATCCGCATGATCACAGAGCGCAAACCTCAGATCCTTGTGCTGGACATGATGCTGGCAAAGCAGGACGGCATCGCAGTGCTCAAAGCCATCTCCAATATGGACCGGCGTCCTGTTACACTGGCTACATCCAGATTCATTACCGATTATGTGGCATCGGCAGCCGCAAACCTGGGCGTTCGTTATCTTATGCTCAAGCCCTGTGACATGACCGCTCTTGTAGAACGGTTGGAGGAGATCCGGGGCGGTGAAAGTCAGCGTCAACCTGCCAACCGGCGGGCAGGTCAGACAAGTATTGAAGCCATGGTCACCAATATTATCCACGAGATCGGTGTCCCTGCTCATATTAAGGGTTATCAATATTTAAGAGAGGCTATTATCATTGCCGTAGGTGATATGGATGTGATCAACGCCATCACCAAGGTCCTCTATCCCCAGGTGGCCAAAACCTTCCAGACCACACCCAGCCGGGTAGAGCGGGCGATCCGCCATGCCATTGAAGTAGCGTGGGACAGAGGCGATCTTGACACTCTGCAAAAATTCTTTGGTTATACCGTCTCCAACACAAAAGGCAAGCCCACCAATTCGGAGTTCATCGCTCTGATCGCTGACAAATTGCAGCTTCAGCTGAAATCTTCTGAGGTCGCCAATTTCTAAGGAGCTTTGAGACCATTTTCCTCATTGACAGACTGCCTTGGGGATACTATAATGATTTCAGGCAGAAAAATCTGCCATTTATGAATCATTACAGGCGGTTTTCCGTCAGGAGGAAATGAAAATGAACGAATTGCAGAAGAAAATCAGTGAGATCGGCGTTGTGCCCGTTATTAAGCTGTCCAACCCCCAGCGGGATGCCAAGCCCCTGGCTGACGCCCTGTGCGCAGGCGGTGTTCCCGTGGCTGAGGTCACCTTCCGGGCAGCAGGCGCTGCCGACGCTATCCGCATCATGGTCGAGAGCCATCCCGAGATGCTGGTGGGCGCAGGCACTGTTATGACCAAGGAGCATGTTGACCAGACCATCGCTGCCGGCGGTAAGTTCGTCGTCACCCCCGGTCTGGATATCGAGATCGTCAAGTACTGCCAGGAGAAGGGTATCACCATCTTCCCCGGCTGCACCACCCCCACCGACTACCATGCCGCTTACAACCTGGGTCTGGAAGTCCTGAAGTTCTTCCCCGCTGAGCAGTCCGGTGGCCTTGCCAAGATCAAGGCTATGGCAGCTCCCTTCCCCATGTTCAAGGTCATGCCCACCGGCGGCGTCAGCCTGAAGAACCTGGGTGAGTACGCCGCCAGCTCCGTGATCTGCGCCTGCGGCGGCAGCTACATGGTCACTGCCGATCTGATCGAGAACGGCAAGTGGGACGAGATCACCGAGTTGTGCAAGAAGTCTGTGCAGATCGTCAAGGAAGCAAGAGGTTGATCATGGAGAATCTTGAAAACCTCCAGGAGGAGGAAACCTCCACATTGGTCCTCACCGACGAAAACGGCGAGGATATCACCTTTGAATATCTGGACTGCATCGAATACGAAGGCATTGAGTATCTGGTGCTGCTGCCTGCCGAAGAGGATTCCAACGAGATCGTCATTCTGCAGATCGAGCCTGTGGATGAGGAGAACGAGAACTATCTGGCAGTAGAGAATGAAGATGTTCTGGATGCTGTCTACGATATTTTCAAGGAGCGGTACAAGGATGTACTGACCTTCGAGGACTAAAAAAAACGCTGTTACGGAAATCCGTAACAGCGTTTTTTATTATAGGTCTGTCTGCCGCACCTTATATTGCAGCTCCTGATTTTTGATGGTAACCGTCGTGCCGGGGGCAACGGAGCTGGTAAGGAAGGCGTTGGCGCCGATCACCGAATCCTTGCCGATCACCGTCTCGCCGCCCAAAATGGAGGCGTTGGCGTAAATGGTTACATTGTCCTCAATAGTGGGATGCCGCCGCTTACCCCGCAGGCTCTGACCGCCACGGGTGGACAGACCGCCCAGGGTCACGCCCTGATAGATCTTCACATTGTCACCGATCACCGTTGTCTCACCGATGACGATACCTGTGCCGTGGTCAATAAAGAAGTATTTACCAACGGTTGCGCCGGGGTGAATATCGATACCCGTAATACTGTGGGCATGCTCTGTCATAATTCTGGGCAGCATGGGCACATTAAGGGTATACAGCACATGGGCAAGGCGGTACACCGTAATGGCAAAGAGCCCCGGGTAAGCAAAGATGATCTCTGCCATACCGGTAGCAGCAGGATCGCCGTCATAGGCCGCCTGCAGGTCTGTCTGAACAAACTCCCGGACAGCGGGGATCTGCTTAAGAAAGGTCAGCGCAACCTGCTGGGCATGGTCCTGGGCTGCCTGCTCCTGCTCTCCCGCTTCCTGAAATACCAGGGCGATCTGCCGGGTAAGATTGAACATAACATCCTCTATCAGCATAGAAAGGTTATGCTTTGCATTATAGGTACGGTAGTTCTTATCCCGGAAATAGCCCGGAAATACGATCTTGCGGAGCTTCTCGATAATGTCGATCACCGCATCCTTATCCGGTGTGCGGGACAGTTCCATCTTATCGATGTCTCTGCCGGCGCTATAATCCTGTAAGATGGTGTCCACCACGCCTTCGATCTGCCGGTCCAGCTTTTCCATCGGGATATGCCCCCTTCCTTTCATTTCCTGTTTTTATATCATACCCAAAACCGGATGTCAATGTTCCTATTGACACACCGGTTTTTTTGGGAGATAATTCTTATAATCTACGGATCTACGGAGGTAGTCCTATGGCAAACATTTATACTTCTGTCCACCAGCTTATTGGCAACACCCCTCTTCTGGAGCTGACTGCTATTCAAAAAAACCAGGGCTGCCGCGCCCGGCTGCTCGCCAAATTGGAATGCATGAATCCTGCCGGATCTGTAAAAGATCGGGTAGCCTTATATATGATCGAAGACGCGGAGCGACGGGGGCTGCTGAAGCCTGGCTCGGTGATCATTGAGCCTACCTCCGGCAACACCGGCATCGGTCTTGCCGCTGTGGCTGCAAATCGGGGCTACCGCACCATCATCGTCATGCCCGATTCCATGAGTATGGAACGGCGGCTATTGATGACTGCCTACGGCGCGGAACTGGTGCTCACTGACGGCAAACTGGGCATGCAGGGCGCTGTGGAAAAAGCCAACCAACTGGCGTCTGAAATCCCCAACAGCTTTATTCCCGGTCAATTTGAAAACCCTGCCAACGCGGAAGCCCACCGGGCGACCACCGGACCGGAAATTTGGTCTGACACCGACGGTAGAGTGGATATCTTTGTTGCCGGCGTAGGTACCGGCGGCACAGTCACCGGCGTGGGAGAGTATCTGAAAAGTCAGAACCCGGATGTGCAGATCGTCGCCGTAGAACCTGCCGGCTCTCCCCTGCTTTCACAAGGTGTTTCCGGTCCGCACGGCATCCAAGGCATCGGCGCTAATTTTATCCCGGCTGTTCTGAACGCTGACATTTATGATCAGGTCATCTCTGTTACCGAGGAACAGGCCTACGCCGCCGGTCGGCTTTTAGGAAAGCAGGAAGGCATTCTTGCCGGTATCTCCGCAGGTGCTGCCCTGCATGCAGCTATTGAACTTGCCAAAAAAGAAGAAAACGCCGGCAAAACAATTGTCGTCTTACTTCCCGACACCGGAGACCGGTATCTTTCCACACCTATGTTTCAGGCATAAAATCACCCCCGAAGCCAACGCTTCGGGGGTTCATTATTAAATTTCGATCTTTCGGATGTCAGCGCCCAAGGCGGTGAGTTTCTCTACGATCTTCTCGTAGCCACGCTCGATAAAGTGGACATTTTCCACCGTGGTCACATCCTCTGCCGCCAGGCCGGCGATCACCAGTGCCGCGCCGGCGCGCAGGTCATTTGCCCGGACGGTTGCTCCGTGGAGGGATTCCCTACCGCTGACCGTGGCGGTTTTTCCGTTGATCAGAATATCCGCGCCCATGCTCTCCAGCTCTGTGCAATAGCCAAAGAAGCGGGTCTCGTACACACTCTCCGTCAGCCGGCTGATGCCGTTTGCCAGTGCCATGCAAACACAGATTTGCGCCTGCATATCCGTGGGGAAACCGGGATAGGGACGGGTCTTGACAGTGGTATGCTGGAGTCTGCCGGAATGACGGACCCGGATGGCATCATCATAATAAATAAACTCTGCGCCCATCTCCTGAAGCTTGGAGGTGATGCACTCCATATGCTTGGGGATCACATTCTTCACCAGAACATTTCCGCCAGCTGCCGCAACGGCCGCCAAATATGTACCCGCCTCGATCTGGTCGGGAATAATTGCGTATGTGCTGCCGGTGAGCTTCTCCACACCCCGGATCTTTACAACATCCGTACCGGCACCGGAAATGCGAGCGCCCATAGTGTTGAGGAAGTTGGCAAGATCAACGATATGCGGCTCTTTTGCTGCGTTCTCGATCACCGTCATACCGGGCAGCAGAACGGAAGCCATCATAATATTCACCGTAGCGCCAACGCTGACCACATCCAGGCTGATCTTATTGCCCTGCAGTCCGTTAGGGCCGGGTTCCAGGTTTACATAATCTTCTGTTTCGTCCACCGTTGCACCCAAAGCCATAAAACCCTTGATATGCTGGTCGATGGGACGGGCGGCGAAATTACAACCGCCGGGCAGCGCCACATGGGCTTTGCCGAACCTGCCAAGCAGCGCGCCCATAAGATAATAGCTGGCACGCATCTTGCAGACCAGCTCCGGGTTAGGACGGGTGCTGTTGATACCGGTGCAATCCAAAATCACCGTAGAATCCGATTCATATTCCACGGACGCGCCCATATCCCGCAGGATTTCCAGAAGGATACGAACATCGGCGATATCGGGTACATTCTCCACCCGACACTTTCCGTCTACCAGAATCGCAGCGGGCAGGATCGCCACAGCCGCATTTTTTGCGCCGCTGATGGTCACTGTACCTTCCAGAGGCTTACCGCCTCGAATTTCATATTTCGTCAAGGGAGATCTCTCCTTGCTGATTATTAAAGCCATGAGTCCGGGAAGACTCAACCTATGGAAAAATTATACCATACAACAGTCGTTATGTAAAGTACAATTTTCTCCTTATCATCGGCGTAAACCCTTAGGATAGTGGTTTTTTAGAATTTTTCCGTCCCCTTTTCCCCAGCCGATCCCGTAGCCGTCTGCGGTAACAAGACACCATCCGGAAACAGAGGAAGGAGGCGTTTCTCCCCGCATATATGCCTTAAGGAACGGACTGTCTGCAGGATAATCCTGCACAAAGGCCGCTGTTTTCAGCCACAGAGCTAAGGCATGCGCCGGCTCAAACCGATCCTTTTTCACCTGTCCCAACTCCAATCCAAGACGCATCACTTTAACGCCCCGGATATCCGGCATATCCTCCGGCACCCAGTACAAACTTTGTCCAAACAAGACCGCTTTGCCATCAGGCAAAGTAATTTTCAGTTGGTCAGCAAACGCCGTCCACTCTCTCGGTAAGCGGTCACCTGCCGGGGTGCGCTCTCTTTCCTCCGGCTCTCCTGTCCTGCGAAGCACAGCGGCAAAATGCCCTTCTCCCAACAGCTTATGGGGCCACAGCCGGAAGCTGCCCTTCGGGCCTGCCGCAAACCACGGGGCGTCCACCCCTTCAGGGACAAATTCGGGATGGCTTTCCAAAAACGCTGCCACAGCAAGCTCATTTTCCTCCGGGGCAAAGGTGCAGGTAGAATATACCAGTCTTCCGCCGGGGCGCACCAATACCGCCGCAGATTCCAGAATCTGCGCCTGCCTGTGGGCACACATTTGTACCGTTTCCAAGCTCCAGTCCGTCACTGCCGCCTCTTCGTTGCGGAACATGCCCTCTCCGGAACAGGGCGCATCCACTAAGACCCGGTCAAAAAACGCCGGGTATTTCCGAGCAAGGGTATCCGGATGCTCATTGGTCACCAAGGCGTTTGCAATGCCCATGCGTTCTATATTTCGGCTGAGGATCTTCGCTCGCTTGGGGTTTATCTCATTGCACAGCAAGAAGCCCTCCCCCGCCAGTCTGCCGGCGATCTGTGTAGACTTTCCTCCCGGGGCGGCGCACAGATCGCAAATTCTTTCTCCCGGCTGTGGGTCTAACAAGACAACCGGTGCCATGGCACTTGCTTCCTGTAAATAGTATACGCCAGCCTCGTGATAAGGGTGCAGACCGGGACGGGCTTCGGGATCATAATAGTATCCCTGCGGCTCCCACGGTACACGCTCACCTATAAAAGACAATCCTGAAGGCGTTTTCTTTAAAGGATTCAGTCGCAGCGCCACCGCTCTGGGACGCTCTAAAGAGTCCAGAAACGCCGGAAATTCTTCATCAAGCTGTGTTTTCATTCGCTGCAAAAACTGTTCCGGCAGCACATTACCGCCTCCTCTGTGTAATTTTTATTTACTATGTCTATACATGAAATCCGGGAAAAAGTCAATACTATCCATACACCAGAAAAGGAGTGAATCGTATGATCGAACAAGATACTGTCAGACTGCTGCAGGAATGTGATGCAGGCGTCAAAATGGGTGTCGCATCCATTGACGATGTTTTAGAACATGTCCGCAGCGACGACTTCCAAAATCATTTAAACCGCTGCAAGGATGAGCATGACGCTTTGCAGACAGAGATCCGGCAAATGCTGGACCGATTCGGTGACGAGGGCAAAGATCCCAACCCCATTGCCAAGAGCATGTCCTGGATGAAGACCAATCTGAAGTTAAGTATCGACGAGTCCGACAAGGTGATCGCCGATCTTATGACCGACGGCTGTAATATGGGTGTCAAATCTCTGAGCAAATATTTAAACCAGTATAAGGCAGCTGATGAAGATTCCAAAGATATCGCCAAGCGGCTGATCAAGCTAGAGGATCAGCTGGCTACCGATATTCGCAAATACCTGTGATCCTCTCCCCGGAACAGAAGTTTCGGGGATTTTTATACCACTTCCGCTTCCTTTCGCACTGCCAGCGGTGTTTTCCCTGTAACAGAAAACAGAATTTTCCGGAAATAGGAGGCTGAACTGAAACCTGCCCTGCGGCTGACCTCTTCTACGGATAGGGCAGTCGTATGCAATAGGTCGATGGCCACCCGGCACTGCAGCTCCTGCCGCGCCGCATTGGGTGTCTTTTTCAGCTCCCGCTGAAAAACGCCATACAGCGTTGCCTGGCT
>JAZNZT010000049.1:0-3256 GCA_045595075.1 Faecousia sp. | reverse complement strand
AGGGGGAAGCTGAAAGATGCGGGTTTTACAGAAAACCAATCCGCTTCCCGCTTAGGCTGTCTGGGGAGTCCGAGGACCATACGGAAGGTCCTCGGGGACTCTTTGCATACTTTCTCGTCCGTGAGAAAGTATGACTCCCCCTAAGTTGTCCATTGTCCATTGTTAATTCATCGTTCCTTGGGAACGGGCAAACAGCTCCGCAATTCTTTGCCGCAAGGCGTTACTCTCAGGCGTATCCGCCGTCCCCTCGTTGTCGATCCATTCCACCGACGCCTGCTGCGCCTGCTTCAGGGTCTGCAGATCGCAGCTTAAATTGGCCACCCGGAACACAGGCAGTCCCGACTGGCGACTGCCGAAGAAATCGCCGGGACCCCGCATTTTCAAGTCCTCCTCGGCGATCTTAAAGCCGTCGGTGGTCTTGCAGAACGCCTTCATCCGGGCGTTGGTTTCCGCATTTTGATTGTGAGAGGTAAGGATGCAGTAGCTCTTTGCCTTGCCTCTTCCCACTCTGCCCCGAAGCTGATGGAGCTGGGAAAGACCAAACCGGTCCGCGTCCTCAATGACCATCAGGGTGGCATTGGGAACATCCACCCCCACCTCGATAACCGTTGTGGCAACCAACACATCCGCCTCCCCCCGGGCAAAGGACGCCATCACAGAATCCTTTTCCGAGCCCTTCATCTGCCCGTGCAGCAGGGCAACCTTCAGATCCGGGAACACGGTCTGCTGCAAAGTTTCCGCCCATACCGTAGCGGCTTTCAGGTCCAGCTCCTCATTCTCCTCCACCGCCGGGCAGACCACAAAGCACTGATGCCCTTCTTCTACATGCTTGCGGATAAAGGCGTTGATCCGCTTGCGGAAGCTTTCGTCCACCAGGAAAGTATCCACCTGCTGCCGCCCCGGGGGCAGCTCGTCTAAGATAGACACCTCCAGATCGCCGTACATAATCAGCGCCAAGGTTCTGGGAATGGGAGTTGCAGACATCACCAGCAAATGGGGGTCTGCCCCTTTGCCGGAGAGCTTGGAACGCTGAGCCACGCCAAACCGATGCTGCTCGTCAGCAATGACCAAACCCAAGTCAGCAAAAACCGTACTGTCGGAGAGCAGGGCATGGGTGCCGACAATAAGATCTGCCTCCCCCGCTGCGATTTTCTCCCGTAAAAGCGTTTTCTGCTTGGGGGTCATAGAGCCGGTGAGCAGCGCCACCCGCACCCCCAAGGGGGACAAAAGCTTGCCCAGGGATTCAGCATGCTGGGCAGCCAATATTTCCGTAGGCGCCATAAATGCCGCCTGCTTGTTATTCTTTACCGCCATGTATGCGGCAGCCGCCGCCACCATGGTCTTGCCGCTGCCCACATCCCCCTGGACCAGCCGGTTCATAGGCGCGCCCCGGCGCAGATCAGACACGATCTCCCCGATAGCCCGCTTCTGTGCCCCGGTAAGCGCAAAGGGCAAAGCGCGCAAAAATTCCGTCAGATCGCAGTTTTCGTAGGGGACGGTCTTCTTGTTGGCACGGGATGCCCGGATGAGAGAAAGCCCCGCAGAGAATACGAAAAACTCCTCGAAGATCAGCCGCCGCTTGGCAAGCTCCGCCTCCTCCATGGAGACAGGCTGGTGGATGGCATAGTATGCCCGCTCTGCCGGCAGGATGCCATGCTGCTGCCGCACCTGCTGGGGCAGAATTTCCTCCGGCACAGGGCAAATAGCCAGCGCCTGCTGAACGGTCTTGACCATAACAGCGTTGCTTAAGCCCGCGGTCAAGGGGTAGATAGGCAGTACCCGCCGAGTCACCCCCGGCTGGGATGTGGGGGTCTCAAAGACGGGATTTGTCATGCCGTAGCCCCTGTAATCCCCGGTAAGCGTTCCATAGAAAATGAACTCCGAGCCGTATTGCAGCTGTTGAGCGGCGTATTTATTGTTGAAAAAAGTGATGTTCAGCCGTCCGGAGTGATCCGCCACCTGTACCTTGGTCAGATCCAGACCTTTCCGGATATGGGTGGTCCGGGGGGAGTTCATCACCACCGCCTTGAAGCAGGCAGGGGTATCCACCTCCAGAGCGCGGATAGGAACGATTTTTGTCCGGTCCTCGTAGCCTCTGGGAAAATGGCAGATAAGATCCCCAAGGGTAAAGATATTCAGTTGAGCAAACTGCTTTGCCCGTGCCGGCCCAACGCCTTTTAAGATCGTGATCGGGTCAGATAACCTTGCCATACCCCCACCTCCTTTTGGAATAGTATACCATATAATATTAAAATCGACAATGAACAATTATCAGTCCACAGACTGGTCGTAGGAATCCGCTCCCCTATACCCCCTCCCCGGAGGGGGTGTCAGCGAAGCTGCCGGGGCTTCCCGGCCCGCAAATGAAAAAACTCCCTCCGCAAAAGCGTTACCGGGCTTGTAGGAAGGGTAACGAATATTAACCATCTGCGTGCGTATTGTCTGCGGGCACTTGCCCGCAAATGAAAAAACTCCCTCCGAGAAAGGTCGGAAGGAGATATTTTCAGAGAGATCAGGCCAGCTTGTTCAGCTGCAGGGCCATGCTGCTCTTCTTGCGGGCAGCGTTGTTCTTGTGCAGAAGACCCTTGGTCACTGCCTTGTCCACGAAAGTAACAGCCACCTTGTATGCAGCCTCAGCTTCAGCGCGGTCGCCACCGGCCAGAGCAGCCTCATACTTTTTCAGGGCAGTCTTCAGAGCAGACTTGTCAGCCTTGTTCTTCTCATAAGCGATCTTAGACGAGATGACATCCTTCTTAGAGGACTTGATATTGGGCATGGTCACACCTCCTGTTCTACATTCTAGCTCATGCGTTTTCCAATTATAACGCAGTTTGTCAATAAAATCAATACCTTTTTTTAATTTTTTTGGCCGGGATGCCCCGTTTGGGGTTCCCGATATCTTCCTTGCCGATAAGCCGGCTGCGACAGCTATCGACCCCGGCACTCGCACAGGTCGCTTCTTCCGCCCCCGGCTTCGCTCCCATCGCTCCCCCGGTAACGCTTTTGCGGGGGGAGGGGACGATGCCCTCATCGTCCCGCCCTCGCTATGCTCGGCCGGTCTCTTCGATTCCCGTACGGGCAAAAAAATACCACCCCGGATGGGGTGGTGTTTTTTTGGTGACCCGTACGGGAATCGAACCCATGTTACCGCCGTGAAAGGGCGGTGTCTTAACCGCTTGACCAACGGGCCTGGTAGCGGCGACCTGATTCGAACAGGTGACATACCGGGTATGAACCGGCTACTCTACCAACTGAG
>JAZNZT010000048.1:0-6634 GCA_045595075.1 Faecousia sp. | reverse complement strand
GCGCTGCTCCAAAAGGGCGTAAAAAGAGTGTTTTTATCCATGGGCGCTGAGGGCGTGTACGCCGCAGACGGAAAGGAAGGCCTCTGGCTTTCCAACCTGCCCGGCAAAATGGTCAGCACCACCGGCTGTGGCGATGCCTTTATGGGCGCCATCGTCTGGGCATATCTGGAGGGCATGGACCTTAAGACTTCGGCGCTGGCCGGTCTGGCGGCATCCTCTGTTGCCATGGAGACCAAGCAGACCATCAATCCGGAATTAAACCCGGAAGAGATCAAAGCAAGAATGAAAATTTGACAGATTAGGAAAGGTGATCGTTATGAATCAGTATTTGGATATCAACCCCGAAGTAGCAAAGGCCCTTGCAGAGGGCAAGCCCGTTGTGGCGCTGGAGTCTACCATTATTTCCCACGGCATGCCCTATCCCCAGAATGTGGAGACTGCGCTGAATGTGGAGCGGATCATCCGGGAAAACGGCGCTGTTCCCGCTACCATCGCCATTATCGGCGGTCGGCTGAAGGCGGGCCTCACTGCTGAGGAGATCGAGTATTTCGGTAAAAAGGGACAGGCTATCGCCAAGGCGTCCCGCCGGGATCTGGCGGTGCTGTGCGCCCGTGGCGAGGACGGCGCTACCACCGTTACCACTACCATGATCATCGCCCATATGGCCGGTATCAAGATCTTTGCCACCGGCGGCATCGGCGGTGTCCACCGGGGCGCAGAGACCACCATGGATATCTCCGCTGACCTGGAAGAGCTGGGTCAGACCCCGGTTATGGTGGTCTGCGCCGGCGCAAAGTCCATTCTGGATCTGGGACTGACTCTGGAATATCTGGAGACCAAGGGCGTGCCTGTCATCGGCTACGGCACCAAGGAGCTGCCTGCTTTCTATACCCGCAAGTCCGGCTTCCATGTGGACTACCGCATTGACACCGCAGAGGAGTTGGCAGCTGCTTTCAAGACCCAGAACGACCTGGGCTTCAAGGGCGGCATGCTGGTAGCGAACCCCATCCCCGAGGAATACGCCATGCCCCTGGATACCATTAACGCCGCCATCGATCAGGCAATCGCCGAGTGCGAGGAGAAGGGCATCCACGGTAAGGAGACCACGCCTTTCCTGCTTGCCCGTGTGGCAGAGCTTACCGGTGGCAATTCTCTGGCATCCAACATCCAGCTGGTGTATAACAACGCCCGCCTGGCCGCCAAGACCGCCGCAATTTACGCAACTCTGTAAACAACACCCCCGGTTTTCTGAAACCGGGGGTGTTTGTCGCATTATACAGACACAAAAGTATGTTTATGGAGTGTATTCTTCCAACACTCCGGAACCGTCCTCACCGGACGTATATATTGCCAAGTGGTGTTCCTTTTCTTCGGAATCCGTAAAGCTGATTCCATATATAGAGAGTGGACCTACAAATTCAACGCCAATTACGAGCTCTTTCCGCGCAGGCAGGACATCGGCAGTATACAGGACAGAAGAGAGGGCGTAGGTATCACCCGAGAATTCCAGGGTATTAAAGGAAAGATCGGTAATATTTGTGTTGGCAGAGAAACTGATATAATCAAAATAATCTGGATTTCCTTCGCTGATATAAGTTAGATATCCTGATGTTTTGTCCGTAAAATATACAGAGAGATCTTCGTTGATCAGCACAGAATCCAGATAGTTTTGAAGCTTGCTGCCGTAAGAGATCTCTGTGGTATCTTTGCTGTTCCGGTTCAGATATTGCAGCTCGCCAAATTTATCGGGACGGGAATAGAACTGCTCGATACCGGTCTCCACCATAATGGGGAGGCGTTTCCCTTTGTTTTATAAAGCATCTTTGCCATAGTCTGAGGTTCTCCCCTTCGTTAAAATCCGGATAGACTAAATATATCATATGTTCTTTGCTCTTACAAGAAAAAAGGACGGATGCAGCCATCCGTCCTTATTCGGTTACATCAATCCCATGCACCAGATGACACCAAGCGCAGTCAGCGTTACCAGGGTATCGATGGTAATGCCGTAGAACATGGGCGCAAGACCGGCTTTTTTGAAGTCGGTGATGCTGGTTCCCAGACCGATGGCAGCCAGAGCGGTCACCATCAGGAATTTGCTTGCGGTCTTCATGATACCGGAAACCTGGACCGGGATCCATCCGATGCTGTTCAAAACCGCCAGCGCCAAAAAACCGGCAATGAACCAGGGGATGACCTTTAAGATATTTACCTTGGGATTTCCGCTTGCGGCTTGAAGCTCCTTCCGTTTTGTCCGGATGCCAATATATGCAAAAACCAGTACGGTAGGAATGATGGCAATGGTCCGGGTGAGCTTGACCATTGTGGCAAAATCGCCTGCCGCCTCGGAGAAGGCGTAGCCGGAGGCCACCACGCTGGCGGTATCGTTTACAGAAGTTCCTGCCCAGATGCCGTAAGCGATATCGGACATGCCCAGAAGTCTGCCCATGATGGGGTACAGGGCGATCATAACCATGTCAAAAAGGAAGGTGGAGGACATGGCAAAAGCGATATCCTTGTCGTCTGCGTCGATCACCGGAGAGATGGCGGCGATGGCAGAGCCGCCGCAGATGCCCGTTCCCGCGGAGATCAGATTACTCAGCTTCCAGTTAAGACCAAAGATTTTGCGGATAAAATAACCGCCGCCGAAGCACATGGCGAAGGTGAAAAGCATCACAAAGAAGGTCATCTTGCCCACGGACATGATCACATTGACAGACAGGGATGCGCCCAGAAGGATGATGGCAAGCTTTAAGATCTTTTTGGATGTAAACTTCAGAGCCGGCTTGATCCAGGCGGGATGAAAGAAGCTGTTGATGGCAGTGCCCATAAACAGGGCGATGATGGAAGCGCCCAGCAGTCCTCCGGGGATCAGATGTTCCAGCAGAACAGAAAGGGCAGCCACAGCCACACAGACAGCCACACCCAGCAGGAACAATCCGTGTTTTTTTGTTTTCATTTATAATAACCTCCGTTTTTTTGCAATATTATACCACAAGGGCGGGAAAAAGCAATATAAAGGAGGAATCTGGGTGTAGTCGGAGGAGGTTGGAATGGCAGGTGCGTTGATCCTGCTCCCCGGCAATCTGTTCTAAGATGGGAAAAGTCCTTGATTTATTTGTCGAACTGGTGTATACTACCCATAGCGCTGTACCTACCACAAAGAATACAATGGAGGAAACCACATGAAAGGTATTGTTTTAGCAGGAGGCTCCGGTACTCGGCTCTATCCTCTGACTAAAGTTACATCCAAGCAGCTTCTTCCGATTTACGATAAACCTATGATCTATTATCCCCTGTCTGTGCTGATGAGCGCAGGTATCCGGGAGATCTTGATTATTTCCACTCCCCAGGATCTGCCCCGTTTTGAGGCGTTGTTGGGCGACGGAAGTCAGTTCGGTCTGACCCTGTCCTACGCCGAACAGCCCAAGCCTGAGGGCTTGGCCCAGGCATTCATCATCGGCGAGGAATTTATCGGCGACGATTGCGTTGCCATGGTTCTTGGCGACAACATCTTCTCCGGCCACGGCCTGAAGAAGCGACTGTATGCCGCAGTGGACAATGCCAAAAACGGCAAGGGCGCCACTGTCTTCGGCTATTATGTGGACGATCCGGAGCGGTTTGGCATCGTGGAGTTCGATAAGGACGGTCACGCCATTTCCATTGAAGAGAAGCCTGAGCATCCCAAGAGCAACTACTGCGTTACCGGTCTGTATTTCTATGACAACCGGGTGGTCGAGTACGCAAAGAATCTGAAGCCCTCCCCCCGTGGCGAGCTGGAGATCACCGACCTAAACCGGATCTATCTGGAAAAGGGCGAGCTGAATGTGGAGCTTCTGGGTCAGGGCTTTACCTGGCTGGACACCGGCACCCATGAGAGTCTTGTGGAGGCTACCAATTTTGTTATGACTGTGGAAAACCATCAGAACCGCAAGATCGGCTGTCTGGAGGATATCGCCTATATCAACGGCTGGATCAGCCGCGAGCAGGTGGAAGCGGTCATCAAGGTTTACAAGAATCAGTATGGCCGTTATCTGCAGGATGTGCTGGATGGCAAGTATATCGATGTGATCCGCGACAAAAAGAGATTTGAGGAAATGAGAAAATGAAAAAAACCATCATCGTAACCGGCGGCGCCGGCTTTATCGGTTCTAACTTTGTGTTCCATATGCTGGGCAAGTATCCGGATTACCGGATCATCTGCCTGGACAAGCTGACCTACGCCGGCAATCTGAGCACCCTGAAGGGTGTTATGGATAACCCCAACTTCCGGTTTGTGAAGCTGGATATCTGCGACCGGCAGGGTGTGTATCAGCTGTTTGAGGAAGAACATCCCGATGTGGTTGTGAACTTCGCCGCTGAGAGCCATGTGGACCGCTCCATTGAAAATCCCGAGGTGTTCCTGCAGACCAATATTTTGGGCACCCAGGTGCTGATGGATGCCTGCCGCAAGTACGGTATCGAGCGCTACCATCAGGTCTCTACCGATGAGGTGTATGGCGATCTGCCCCTGGACCGTCCCGATCTGTTCTTTACAGAAGAGACGCCCATTCACACCAGTTCTCCCTACTCCTCCTCCAAGGCAGGCGCGGATCTGCTGGTCATGGCGTATCACCGTACCTTTGGCCTGCCTGTAACCATCAGCCGCTGCTCCAACAACTACGGTCCTTATCACTTCCCTGAGAAGCTGATCCCGCTGATGATCGCCAATGCCCTGAACGACAAGCCTCTGCCGGTTTACGGCGAGGGTCTGAACGTCCGTGACTGGCTGTATGTTGAGGATCACTGCAAGGCTATCGATCTGATCATTCACAAGGGTCGTGTAGGTGAGGTGTATAACATCGGCGGCCACAATGAGATGAAGAATATCGACATCGTCAAGATCATCTGCAAGGCGCTGGGCAAGCCCGAGAGCCTGATCACCTATGTGGCGGACCGGAAGGGCCACGATATGCGCTACGCCATCGACCCCACCAAGATCCACACCGAGCTGGGCTGGCTGCCGGAGACCAAGTTTGTGGACGGCATCCAGAAGACCATCCAGTGGTATCTGGACAACAAGGAATGGTGGGAAGAGATCATTTCCGGCGAATATCAGAATTACTACGAAAAGATGTACGCCAACCGCTGATCCTATGCTGAATAAAACCCGTTCCGGGGAATTCCCCCGGAACGGTTTTTTGCGTAAAAAGCAGATTGTTTAAAATGCATAAAAACCGAGGGGCCGGATTTTGCCTGTCTGTTCATATTGATTATAAAGAAAAATGCGCGTTCGAGGGTTTAAAATCCCCATTTCGGTTGACATTACTTGCATTTTGGGGTATAATTCCAATAACATAGACATGGTGCGTCCAAAATTCAGAATCAAGGGCAGCGGCAAGGGCAAAAAGTCTGCTCCGGGTAGTATTCTGTTGGATGACCGAATAACAGTACAGAAGGTGAAAGACGATGCGTTTTTTTGTGACAGGTGTGGGCGGTCAGCTGGGACACGACGTGATGAATGCCCTGCACAGCCGGGGTCATGAAGGCGTTGGCAGCGACATTGCCCCTGTTTACAGCGGCGTTGCGGACGGAAGTCCTGTTTGCGCAATGCCCTATGTATCTTTGGATATTACCGATCCTGCTGCCGTGGAGCGCGTATTGACGGAGGTAAAGCCGGACGCGGTGATCCACTGCGCCGCGTGGACTGCCGTGGATCTTGCGGAGGACGAGGATAAGAAGGAGCTTGTCCGCAGGATCAATGTGGATGGCACAGCCAGTATCGCCAAGGTCTGCAAAAAGCTGGACTGCAAAATGATCTACATCTCCACGGACTATGTGTTTAACGGTCAGGGTGAGACACCCTGGGAGCCGGACTGCAAGGACTACGCTCCCTTGAATGTATACGGACAGACCAAGCTGGAAGGCGAGCTGGCAGTGTCGCAGACACTGGAGAAATTCTTTATTGTCCGCATTGCCTGGGTGTTCGGTCTGAACGGCAAAAACTTTATTAAAACCATGCTGTCTGTGGGACAGAAGTACGATACCGTGCGGGTGGTGTGCGATCAGGTGGGTACGCCTACCTATACCCTGGACCTGTCCAGACTTTTGATCGACATGGCAGAGTCGGACAAGTACGGCTACTACCATGCTACCAACGAGGGCGGTTACATCAGCTGGTACGATTTCACGGTGGAGATCTTCCGGCAGGCGGGATACACCACAAAGGTAGTGCCTGTGACCACAGAAGAATACGGTCTGTCCAAAGCGGCCCGTCCCTTCAACAGCCGGCTGGACAAGTCCAAGCTTGTGAAGAATGGCTTTGCGCCGCTGCCCACCTGGCAGGATGCCCTTGGCCGCTATTTGAAAGAAATCGAGGAGTAAAACATGGGTCAGATCAAAGTTACCAAGTGTCCCATTGAAGGACTGTATATCATTGAGCCGGCGGTTCACGGCGATAACCGGGGCTATTTCATGGAGACCTATAACCGCCGGGATATGGAAGAGGCAGGACTGGATCTGAACTTCGTTCAGGACAACCAGTCCATGAGCGTAAAAGGCGTGCTTCGGGGTCTGCACTTCCAGAAGCAGTACCCCCAGGGCAAGTTGGTCCGGGCGATCAAAGGCCGGGTCTTTGACGTTGCTGTGGATCTGCGTA
>JAZNZT010000047.1:0-11006 GCA_045595075.1 Faecousia sp. | reverse complement strand
CTTTGTCGTCCATGGTAACTGCAATAACCTGATCATTCAGCTTCAGTTCTGCACCGATGGTAAAGTCTTCAGTATTCAGAAGGCTGTATGCTCTGGAATCAGAAAAGTTTACATCGAACCAGAACTCGTAAAGACCGGTATTGGGATTGGTGCCCTGAACGCCGGTTTTGATGGTGGTCTTAAAGAACTCGAAGGTGCCTTCCGCATTTTTCAAAGGAATGTACTCACAGGCAGGGGCAACGGTAACAGCAGTAACAGTGCCGCCACCTACAGTGTCAATCACATTGCCGTTAACGGCATTAACGCTTCCGTCAATGCTGTTGCCCTTCAGATCCAGAGTCATGCCCTCAGTCAGCACCACATCCTCCCGGATATCACCGGAGAGTTCAATCTCGGTAGCTCCGGCAGCCACTGCCTCAGCCACAGTGTCGTAAGCGCCGTTGACTGCCTTCTCCACAGGTGTCAAAACAATGCCGCCGAAGCGATAGCCTGCGGTGCCTGCACCCTTTAACACGAACACATTGGTCCCTTCCTTGCAGGTGATTGTTTTCTCCATGTCGTGATTGGATCTACTATTTGATGTTGTATATTCAGAACCGATATATGCAGCAGACTGAGTCGTCAGGCTTGCTGCATCTTCGGCATATGTACTGCTGTCAGCCAGGAAATACACATCAGCGCCGGCGCTTGCACCGCCAGCATTTACTGACACTGTATAGGTTCCTCCGTAGCCAACGGGAATATCAATAGCAATCGCGATCCAGTGAGCGCTTCCAAAGCTGTTGATCTGGAAATAGCTTTCTTTATCTTTCGCTGTTCCCGTAATCCTTGCCAGGACCTCAATGTCTCCGTAGGTTCCCGGATTAAGAGACGCATCACCCGATGCACCTGTATAGGTGTAGGTAAGGACGCCGTTTTCCACAGTTACTGCGAAAGCCGCAGGAACCATGAGTGCAACCATGAGACAGACAGACAAAACTGCCGCCACGATCCGCTTGGTGTAACGATTCATATGAATTCCTCCTATGATACCGGCTTCTAGAACACCGGAAGTTTTTTAGACGCATACCCGCCAAAGTTACCTCTGCCGGGTACGCACGATTAAGGGGAAGGTCTTATAAAAATGACCTCACATATAGGATACTGTATATCATTCTAAAAGTAAATGCGTTTTTTTTACTTAAAAGTTCGTTTTTTTTACATGTTTTATTCGCTTGGGCTATTTGGCTGAAATCTCCGGGCTCTCCTCTATTGCATAAAATTGGGAATCATGCTAAAATATAGAAAATCTTTAAAGGACGGCAGACAATGAAAAACAACAATATTACCTTTCAGGAACTGGGGCTTTCCCAAGCGATGCTCAAGGCTCTTGAAAAAAAGGGATACGGATATCCCACCACCATCCAGCAGCAGGCTATCCCGGAATTTCTTAAATGGAAAGACGTGATTGCCAAAGCCCCCACAGGTACAGGCAAAACCTTTGCTTTCGGCATCCCAATGATCGAACATGTTGACCCTGACTGCGGGGATGTTCAGGGGCTGATCCTTGCGCCCACCCGGGAGCTTGCCATCCAGATCGGCGATGAACTCCGGGGTCTTCTGACCTATTTCCAAGGCATTCGGGTTGCCGTTCTGTACGGTGGCGCGGGAATCGTAGGCCAGGCAAAGCAGTTAGAGAAAAAGCCTCAGATCGTTGTCGCCACACCCGGCAGACTGATGGATCACTATAACCGAAAAAACATCCGGCTGGACAAGATCCAGACCGTGGTTCTTGACGAAGCAGACCGGATGCTGGATATGGGATTTTTCAAGGACGTTACCAAGATCATTGACAAGGTGAAAAACCGCAAAAATCTCGGTCTGTTTTCCGCCACCATTTCTCAGGAAGTCATGACTGTGTCCTGGATGTATCAGCGGGACGAGGTAGAGATCACCGTCGAACCCAAGCAGGAGGACCGGCCAGATATCGATCAGTACTGCATCACTGTCTCCCCTCTTGAGAAGGCAGCTATTGCCTTGCAGTTGATCCGCAGTCAAGGCTATGAGCGAGTGATGATCTTCTGCAACACGAAGCATATGTGTCAGCGCCTCAGCGACGATTTTCAGCGGGCAGGCGCGGACTGTGACTGCATCCACGGCGACATCCGGCAAAGTCAGCGGGAAAAAACCATGCAGCGCTATCGGGACGGCAAGCTGGCAATTCTGATCGCCACCGATGTGGCATCCCGGGGCATTGATGTGGACGATGTGGACTGCGTTATCAACTTTGACATTCCGGAAGAAAACGAATACTACGTCCACCGCATCGGCAGAACCGGCCGTGCCAAGCGCAAGGGCGTTGCCTGGTCTATCATCGGAAACTTCCCCGAAAAGGCAAAGCTGGACGAGATTGCAAAATTCTCCAACTATTCCATAAAACCCATGCTTCTGGGCGCAGACGGCAGCCTCTCTGAAGAAGAAGTGAAGGCGCCCGTTCCTGTAAAGAAGCGTTTCCGTTGAATCCCCGGGAGCAGGGTTTTCTCCTGCTGACCGGTATGCTCGGCGACCCGGAACGAAAGCCGCTGACCGTTGCTCAGTTTCGCACCCTTGCCGCACGGGTCCAAAGCATGAACAAGCCCGCAGAAGACCGGGAGCTGACCGAAACAGATCTGGTCAGCTTGGGTTATGACCGGGAATTTTCCGGGCGCATCTTGCTTCTGTTATCCCAGCAAGAACAGCTTAAGTGGTATCTGCAGACCGGCAAACGAAAAGGATGCCTGCCCATCACACGGATCAGTCCGGAATATCCGCAATCTCTACGGACCCGGCTGGGCCTGGACGGTCCCGGATCTCTTTGGGCAAAAGGAGATATCTCCTTCTTGAAAACACCCTGCATCAGCCTTGTGGGCAGTCGGGATCTGTTTCCTGAGAACCGCGCATTTGCTGAGGAGCTGGGCATGCAAGCGGCAAAGCAGGGTTATGTACTTGTTTCCGGAAACGCCCGGGGCGCTGACCGTACTGCTCAGGACAGCTGTCTTGCCCACGGCGGTAAAGTCATCAGCATTGTGGCAGATTCCCTTGAGAACTGTCTGCCCCGTGAGAACATACTCTATTTATCCGAAAATGGCTTTGATATCGGTTTTTCCGCCCAACGGGCTCACAGCCGGAATCGGGTGATCCACTGTCTGGGGCAAACGGTTTTTGTTGCCCAGAGCAATCTGCATAAAGGCGGCACATGGCATGGCACTGTCCACAATTTGCAGCATCGGTGGTCGCCGGTCTTCTGCTTTGATGACCGCAGCGAATCCGTAAGCGCTTTCTGTGCCATGGGTGCGGTTGCGGTATCCGCGGCAGACCTTAACAACATAGAAAACTTAAAATAAAATCGACCTCAGCGGATATTGCTGAGGTCGATTTTTTTATTCTACAACACGGACTGTTTCCGTATCCCCTTCCCGGTAGGTATAGACAGTAAAATCTGCATAGTAAAGATTTCCGTCCTCACCGGGCCCCAGGCAGCTGGGTACATATTCAGAGGATTCCGGCTCTCCAATCAAATCATACAGTTCCTGTACTGTCTTTTCGATACAGGATTCGGCAAGAGCCTTTTTGTCCACTGTTAGGGTTTCTGTTTCTGAAGGCTGGGTATCCGCGTGTGTGTCATTTCCGCAAGCGCACAGGCACAGGCTAAGCGCCAGCATGCACGCAATAAGTAAAGTCAGTTTTTTCATATTTTTCTCCTTTTCTTCAGGCTGTCAGCAGCTTATATTCACCGCCGACGGAATACACAACAGCTTCCGGGGCAACCCCCTCGGGCACATAGACCGCAAACCCGTCCTTATGCAGCAGTGCTTCGTAAGCTATGCCGTCGCAGACTACATATACCTTGGAATCTACCTCTGCCTCCAGTCTTCCACTGATACAGCAATGCCCTTCCGGGGACTTTCTGTTTTCATACTGCAGCAGAATGCTGCCGGAGGCTTCAGCCGGAATCACGATATCCCGCGCCGGGGATTTGATCACAGGCAGATATGTGATAAGATACCGCAGATTCCGCTGCACAAGCTCTATCAGTACCTTGTCCGCTTCCAGGGTCAGGTCATAGACCGGGGAGCGGGAAAACCGGGCTTCGCCGTAGCTGTCTGCCAAATAGGGATACAGAAGATTGCCGAAGGAATCCCGATATGCAAGCAGGTCTTTCTGTCCTTTACCCAGGGTCAAAAGGGTAATGCTGTCCGGTTTGGTTGCACCCGACGTATAAGTAAAATCCAATTCTCCGCCATAGACCGCATCCGTTTCCGGATCGAAAAATGCCGGATACAGCATTTCGTACAAGTCTCCACTGTGGGGCTTTTCGTTGGAAAAGCTATCGGCAGCATAATTACTTTCCATACCGAAGGCTTCGTTGATCATATCCGCAGCCAAAGCCGCTCCCCGGGAGTTCCAATGAGAATCGTGCTGAAAATATATCTGTTCCTGCGCCTCGATAAAGGCAGTGTGTAAATCCACATAAGGAACATCCATCTTATCCAGCAGTGCAAACAGCCGGTATATGTCCTGCTGCGCCGCCGCTTCGACCCTCGGCATATATTGTGAATAAATCGCATTTTTGTTAGGTGCGCAGACAAACAGAAAATCTCTTCCTGTCTTTTCGGCATACTCTGCTATCAGCGCCAGATTGTTGGCAGCTGCATACAGTTCCCAGTCCGTCATTGGATCGCTTCCTGTATAGTCCGCCATTGTATCTGCGTAGAAAAGCCAACCATCCTTGCCCAGAATCACGCCGTCAGATCCAGAGGTATGCAGCAGCTTTGCGGACAGACCGTTATGAGCAGAGATCAATTCCTGTCGCAGAAAAAAATGATCAGAAAACCATGTAGCTGTATCACTTAAAAAATCCGGATTCCAGTTCCCGTCTTTATCATTCAATTCCGGCTTTTGGGAAAGCTGTTCGTTTGCCCCGGCCTCTGACGGCCCAAACAGCAACGTACCCATCGAAAGGGTCAGACACATGGCCATAACAACCACTGTAAAAACCCAGGAAATACTATTCTTCATAGCGTCACCTCAAAACTGGGCGTAGATGAAGGGCGTAAATCCACCGGACGCCAATTTCATCAAGCAAACCGCAAAAAGAATGATGCATAAGACATAAGATACCGGCTCCAACCATTTTCCCCACTTGGTCTTTTTCAGAGCGGGAACAATGGGTAATGCCATGAAAGCGCCGGTGATAAGCGCCGCCACTGCTTCTCCTGTGAGGATACTTTTCACCGATGTGTCCGTTATAGAGAAGCCGGTAAACATCGCAGCGATTATTCCTGCGCCTTGGCTCAAGTTCTCCGCCCGGAACATAACAAAACCAAGGCAGACAACCAGTAAAGTGTAGATGCGGGATAAAATTCCGGATTTTTTTATACGAATCAGCTTCATACTCTCCAGCGCTGAGAACAGTCCGTGCCACAGACCCCAAATTATAAAGGTCCATGCAGCGCCGTGCCAGATACCGCAAAAAGCGAAGACAACACATTTATTCAGCGCTGTCCGGTATTTTCCCTTGCGGTTGCCACCCAAGGGGATATACAGATAATCCTTAAACCAAGAGGATAAAGAAATATGCCATCTGCGCCAAAAATCCGTAACGGAAACAGCCCCATAGGGGTATTGGAAATTCTCCGGTGTATCAATACCGAAGCCTTTTCCAAGGCCTATCGCCATATCGCTGTAACCGGAAAAATCGAAATAGATCTGGAGCATATAGGCGATCGCGCCCAGCCATGCAAGGCGAATATCCAACACGCCGCTCTCCAGCGCAAACACTTTGTCTGCGACCTGCCCCAACACGCCCGCAAGCACGATCTTCTTGGAAAGACCGACTACGAACCGGCGCAGGCCGGTACTTACGGTTTCTATGTCAAAATTCCGCACATCAAGCTGACTTTTAAACTGAGAAAACCGGGTTATAGGACCTGCCACGATCTGAGGAAAGAAGCTTATGTATAAAAACACTTCCCCTAAGTTTTCCGAGCCTTGCTCCGGAACGCGGTAGGTATCCACAATATAGTTGATACATTTAAACACAAAAAAGGAGATGCCCAGGGGCGCAGCGATCCCCAGCTCCACCGGGGGCAACCCAAGCACATCCGCAACAAAAAAATCCAAATACTTAAATGTGCTGAGAAATACAAGATTCAGTATCACCGCTGTGATGCAAACTGTTTTTGCTGCTTTTTTGCGGATGATCAGCATACCGGATATATAGTTGATAAAACCAACCAGCACCAGCAGAGCCAAGCCGCTAAAGCTGCCGAAAGCATAGAAAATCAGACTGGAAGCCAAAAGAAGGATGTTCTTACCCTTCCCGGGGATCAGCCAATGCAAAAACAGTACAACCGGCAAAAACGAACTTATGAACAGCAGGTTGTCTATATTCACACGATCCCCTCCTTACAATGCGTCCATATCTGCCTGTTTCTGTTCCTTCACAGACATCCAGAGTAATTATAAAGGGAAACAGGTCATATTGCAAGAAAAAACTGCAACGCCCCATCCTTCCGTTATTTCTTGCACTAAACATTGTTGATTCTTCCAATTATTGTTCTGTTTCCCAGCATCCGATTGACTTTTGAAAGCTATTGTTTTACAATAGCGGCGTATGCCAAAACAAAAAGGAGGAATTTCCCTTGACTTCTGTTAACAAACATTTTGACGAATTGGGTGTCATGATCGACTGCTCCAGAAACGCAGTCATGACCGTCCCTCAGCTGAAACGTTTCTTCCATATTATTGCGAAAATGGGTTATAACCAGGCAATGCTCTATATGGAAGATACATACGAAATACCCGATGAAAAGTTTTTCGGATATCTGCGGGGCAAATACTCCCAGAGTGAGCTTAAGGAGCTGGACGATTATGCGTACAGCCTTGGTATTGAGCTGATTCCCTGTGTCCAGACACTGGCTCATCTGCAAACCATTTTCCGCTGGCCCGACTTTGGCGCCATCAACGATATTACCGATATTATGCTGGTAGATGATCCCCGGACCTACGAGGTGATCGAGCACATGATGGCTTCCCTCCGCAGCTGTTTCCGGACCAACAAGGTCAATATCGGCATGGACGAGGCGCATCTTATCGGTCGTGGCAAGTACATGAATCTTCATGGCGTGTGCGATAAGACCGAACTGATCCTGAGGCACCTGAATAAGGTTGTGGAAATTATCAAAAAGTACGGGTTCCACGCCTATATGTGGAACGACATGTTCTACCGTCTTGCCGCTAACGGTCAGTACTACGCTACCAATGTCCGCTTTGATCCCTCTATTAAGGAAAAAGTACCTGAGGGTGTCACTTTGGTGTACTGGGACTACTACCACACCGACAAAAAAACATACGATGTGATGCTCAAAAACTCCAAGGTCCTGTGCGACCGGCTGACTGTTGCCGGCGGCGCATGGCGTTGGACCGGCTTTACGTCTCATAACAACTTTTCCATCCGTACCACAAAGGCCTGCCTGCGTTCCTGTATAGAAAACGGTGTGCGCAGCTACTTTACCACTCTCTGGGGTGACAACGGCGCAGAATGCTCCACATTCGCCATGCTGCCGGTTTTGTGCTACACTGCCTGCTATGCTCAGGGCATTACCGATATGGAGCAGGTCAAAGAGAAATTCCGGGAGTGGGTCGGCTACAGCTTTGATGACTTTATGCTCCTGGACCTGCCGGACCGGGTAATATACAGCAATACCGCTGTAAATCCCTCCAAGTATTTCCTCTATAACGACTGCTTCATGGGTGTATTTGACCCCAATGTCCCGGAAGGTGTTGGTAAAAAGTACGCCACCGCCGCCAGACGGCTTCGTAATGCCGCAAAGCGAACCGGAGAGTATGCATACTTGTTTGACACCGCCGCAAAGCTCTCCGCTGTACTGGCGCTGAAAGCCGAGATTGGCCTCCGCGCCCGGCAGGCTTATGCCACCAAAGACACCACTGCTCTGGATGCCATTATTTCCGATTACAAAAAGCTGATCAAGAACACAGAATCCTTCTATCAGGCTTTCCGAAGCCAATGGTACGCAGAGAACAAACCCCACGGCTTTGATGTTCAGGACATCCGTCTGGGCGGTCTGATAACACGCATCCGCTCCTGCTATGAGCGGCTGGTCGACTACCGGGATGGCAAAATCGAAAGCATTCCCGAATTGGAAGAAACGCTGATCCCCACCCGCACTGACACATTCCGCTTTAACGTCTGGGAACGCACCGTTACTGTCAATCCTCTGTAAATTATAAAACGGATTCGGTCAAAAGACCGAAGCCGCTTTTCTTAGTTCTTCAGGCTTTGCAGGGGTGCGGGAATCCGACCTCCACGGGCAATAAAGTCCTGGCTGGAGGGCTGATGCACCGGCATCACCGGAGCGCTTCCCAAAAGGCCGCCCATTTCCACCCGGTCACCCACCACCTTACCGGGAGCGGGAATAATGCGGACAGCGGTAGTCTTGGAATTGACCATACCAATGGCCGCTTCATCCGCAATAATGGCAGAAATAGTAGACGCGGAAGTATCTCCGGGAACAGCGATCATATCCAGTCCTACAGAGCAGACACAGGTCATAGCCTCCAGCTTGTCAAGGGTCAGTACACCGGATTCCGCCGCGGCGATCATACCCTCATCCTCAGACACCGGAATAAATGCGCCGGACAGACCGCCCACATGTGAGCTTGCCATAACGCCGCCTTTTTTCACAGCGTCATTTAAAAGTGCCAAGGCAGCTGTTGTTCCGTGGGTACCGCAGACTTCCAGTCCCATTTCTTCCAAAATGCGAGCAACGCTGTCGCCAACAGCAGGGGTAGGCGCAAGGCTCAGATCCACAATACCGAAGGGAACGCCTAATCTATTAGACGCCTCCACACCTACGATCTGACCCATGCGAGTGATCTTAAAGGCGGTTTTCTTGATGGTTTCCGCCACCTCGTCAAAAGACGCGCCCTTAACGCTTTGCAGGGCATGGTACACCACACCCGGACCGGATACGCCCACATTCAGAACGCACTCCGGCTCTCCTACGCCGTGGAACGCGCCTGCCATAAAGGGGTTGTCCTCCACCGCATTGGCAAAAACCACCAGCTTGGCGCAGCCAAGGCCATCATTATCCGCTGTAAGCTCTGCCGTCTGCTTAATGATCTTACCCATTTTCGCCACGGCATCCATATTGATACCGGCTCTGGTAGAACCCACATTGACGCTGGAGCAGACCCGCTCTGTGGATGCCAACGCCTCCGGAATGGAGTCCATCAAGATCCAGTCGCCCTTTGTACAGCCTTTCTGTACAAGAGCGGAGAAGCCGCCGATAAAGTTCACGCCGCACTCCTTAGCCGCCTTATCCATAGCAATAGCAAGAGGTACATAGGACTCGGCTTCGCAGCTGTTGCCTACAATGGCAATAGGGGTGACGGAAATCCGCTTATTGACAATGGGAATACCGAACTCCCACTCAATATCCTGACCGACCTTCACCAGATTTTCCGCCTGTCGAGTGATCTTGTCATAGATCTTCCGTGCACAGACATTGATATCCGTATCCGCGCAATCCAAAAGAGAGATGCCCATGGTGATGGTGCGGATATCCAGGTGGCGTTTATCGATCATGTCCTGGGTGTATAAAATATCATTCAGATTCAGCATTATGATACCTCACACCCGATGCATTGCTTCAAAAATGTCCTCTCGCTGCAGGCGAATGGACAGGTTCATTTCTCTGCCCCGATCCTCGATCTGCTTTGCCAGTTCTGCCAGCGGCAAATTCGCTGCAGACACATCCACCACCATCATCATGGTAAAGTATCCCTGCATGACTGTCTGGCTAATGTCCAGCACATTTACATTATAGGATGCCAGCTGGGTGCAGACCCCTGCAATAATACCTACCTGGTCCTTGCCGACCACCGTTACAACCGCTTTCATCGCGCCACCTCAGCAATCGTAGTCCGCGCAAACGCGGCTGTCCAGCATTTCCCAGAAGTGGGATTTTGCCTCCAGGTGGGCGGGATGCTCTGCATATGCCGCCAGTGCCTCACGGCTTTCAAACTCAGAATACAGGGCATAGTCCATACCACCCTGGCAGGCTGCCCTTACTTCCAGGTGCTTAAGACCGGGGATCACGCCGACCAGAGGCTCCAGGACAGAGCGGATCAGCTCAACAGCTGCAGCCTTGTCTACATCCTTCTTTAACGTGTAAATAACAATATGCTTGACCATAAATTTACCTCCATATACCAAATACCGGAGCTGACAATCGCCAGCTCCGGTATGTAGTTAATAAATTACTCAGCAGTTTCCTCAGTAACAGCCTCAGTCTCGACCTCAGCCTCGACCTCTGCCTCTTCCTCTGCAGCTTCCTCAGCTGCCGGCTCCAGCAGAGCGCGGATGGAAAGGGAGATACGCTTGTTCTCAGCGTCGATATCGGTGATCTTCACCTGGACCTCCTGGCCCTCGCTCAGTACATCCTCGGGCTTGCCGATGCGGCGGTCAGCGATCTGGGAAATGTGGATCAGTCCATCAACACCGGGGATGATCTCAGCAAATGCGCCGAAGGTCATCAGCTTGACGATCTTGGCATCCACAACATCACCAACAGCGTAGTTAGTCATGAACTGATTCCAGGGGTTCATCTCAGCGGTCTTGTAGCCCAGAGAGATCTTACGCTTCTCGGGGTCAAAGGAGATGACGTAAACATCGATCTCGTCGCCCACGCTGACGACCTCAGCGGGAGTCTTGATGCGGTTCCAGCTCAGCTCGGAAACGTGAACCATGCCGTCCACACCGCCGATATCCACGAATGCACCGTAAGAAGTCAGAGACTTAATGGTGCCGTGGTACTTCTTGCCTTCCTCGATCTCAGCCCAGAGCTTCTCCTGGGAAGCCTTCCGTGCCTCAGCGTTGACTGCGCGGATGGAGCCGATCACGCGGCGGCGGGGACGGTTCACCTCAGTAATCTTCAGCTGAACAGTCTGACCGACCATACCAG
>JAZNZT010000046.1:0-3912 GCA_045595075.1 Faecousia sp. | reverse complement strand
TGCGTGGGAGAGTATGTATGCCTTTGTTAAAACACTTGCCGAGGGCGGTGGAAACTTCTATGACGGCTGGATGAAGGATCCAAAATCCGCAATGATCTCCTGTAACGACGGTTTTCGGCCTGTGAGCTTTTACATAGAAGCATTGGAGGAAGATGTATCATAAAAAGGAGAGGTAGATTGTGAAACTGTTGATAAACGCGCTGACAAAATTTTTCTGCGGCTTATTGTTAGTGACCCTTTTGATCTTCCTGCCGGCAGGTACGCTGCACTATGCAAAGGGCTGGCTTTTGATCATTTTGCTGTTCGTACCTATGCTGATTGCAGGGCTTGTGATGCTTTTCAAATCTCCCGATTTTCTGGCAAAGCGGTTGGATGTAAAGGAGAAACAGGCGACGCAAAAAGGCGTGGTCGCCTTTTCCGGGCTGATGTTTATCGCCGGGTTCGTGGTGGCAGGTCTGGATTTCCGGTTCGGTTGGTCGACTGTGCCCGCATGGGTGGTCACCGCTGCATCGGTGCTGTTTTTGACTGCGTATGCCCTTTATGCCGAAGTCATGCGAGAAAATGCTTACTTAAGCCGTACTGTCAAGGTGGAGGAGGGACAGACTGTGGTGGACACCGGTCTGTACGGCATCGTTCGCCACCCCATGTACATGGCGACCATCCTGCTGTTTTTGATGATCCCTATTGTTCTGGGGTCTTGGTATGCGTTGATCGTTTTTGCTTTTTACCCGGCAATCATCATTGTCCGTCTGAAAGACGAAGAGGACTTGCTGACCCGGGAACTTCCCGGTTATGCTGAGTATAAAAAGAAGGTCAGATATTAGGATTATTCCGTTCGTTTGGTGAGGTGGCTTTATGCTGGTATATGCGATTTTGATGTTCTTTGTTTCAGCGGTATTTGCTGTTGTAGCTGGTGCGATATACAAAGGGAATACAAAGCTGATCCACGAATATCACCAGACTAAGGTAACGGACAGAAGTGCCTACGGTAAAGCCTTTGGCAAGGCACTAAGCGTGATGGCGGGAGCAATGTTGCTCAGCGGAGCGATCGCTTTGCTTGGAGAGTCTACGATATGGGGAGCTGTGGCGGTTTTGTTGATCGGACTTGCGGTTGGAATCGTTGCAATCGTCCGGGTACAGAAGAAGTATAACGGTGGTGTGTTTTAAGCTATGGACAATTACGATCTTCAAGTGGATATGGGTAAACGAATATTTCTGGAGTACGACCAGGAATTGCTGATCCGGAAATTCTATTTGGAATCGGACGATCAGTATCTCTATCTGACATATCTGAACACTCCCTGCCGCATCAGCAGAAAGGGTGGGGGGATCGAAGAGTGCATCGAAGGCGCATGGAAGGAGTGCCGCTCCTTCAGCACGGTGATGACCATATACGATTTGCTGTGTTATCACAAGGGAGAGACTGCGCCGATGCTTTCCGGGCAGTGGTGCGCGGTGGGCAATTTTGTAGTCACCGGCGTTACCGAAACCGAAACTTTCACAAAGAAATACGCCAAGATGTTTGATGGCAGTGCAGAAGGACTGAAGGCGGCCTGCGAGAAGCTGGGCGGTGTATTGCAGGAGCGTATGGCAGGGGCAGACCTGACCTGCAAATTTCAGGTGACGCCCTTCTTTCCGGTGCTTTTGCAATTCTGGGAAGGGGATGAAGAGTTTTCCCCGAAGCTGATGCTCCTGTGGGATCGGAATACGGACTTGCTTTTACACTTTGAAACGACCTTTTATTTGCAGGGGGATCTGCTGGAGCGACTGAAAAGCATAAGGAGAGATGCGCTATGTTATTAGATGGTTGCCACGAAGGAAAACACACGCCCAGGCTGAGTGAAGTAAAATGCCCTACATGCGGGGAGTTGGTGGATGTATTCATCATCATGGGCGGACGGCCCGGTCAGACCGGAACACTGGCAAGCGAAGAAAAATGCATCTGCGGAAATATTTTACCCGCAGGCAGCTATGAAAGCGATTATGAGCAGTAAGAAAGCGGATGCCCGGGCATCCGCTTTTGCTAGTTTTAGAAAGAGTTTATATTACTCGGTGAAAGTATATTTCACGAAATTGCCGTTGCCGTCACCGGTGATGATCACGGTATCGCCGCTGGTGTTTTTCATAATGTCCAGAATGGAATATCTGCCGTTTTCCTTCACATAGGCTTCGGGACTGTCTGCTTCGACCTCGATAAGCTCTTTCTTGGCATACTGCTCACCGCCGCAGGAATTGATGTCTTCAACGAAAACTTCGTATTCGTTCATTCTAGTATCTCCTTATCACTTAAAAACTAGATTACAGTAACAATATCATCCGGTTCCCGAAATTGAGTGTGCAAAGGCAAAGGCTTTGCGTCGTCGGCAGGATAACCCATAGGTAGCAGCGCGGACACGGTCACATTCTCCGGCAGAGCCAGGGCGTTGGCAACCTGATCGGCATTGAAGTAGCCGACCCAGCATGAGCCAATGCCCAGCTCTGCAGCTTCCAGCATCATATGGGTACAGACAATGGCGGCATCGGTCTCTCCGGACTCGTAACCGGGCTGCAGCTTGTTCTTCCAGTCCCGGGTGCGATCATAGCAGACCACCAAAATCACAGGGGCGTCAAAAGTGCAGCGACAGACGGATGCCAGTTTCTTTCTTGCATCCTCGCTTTTGGCAATATAGATTTTCTGAGGTTGATTGTTACAGGCGGTGGGCGCAACGTGCCCTGCCTCCAGAATCCGGTTCAGATGATCCTCCTTGATAGGCAGATCCTTAAAGGAGCGGACAGAATAACGCGCCTTAACAAGTTCTAAAAATGACATGACAATAACCTCCTCAGTTTTTTATTATTATAACATAACTTAGGTTGTGTAGGCAATAAAAAAGTACCGGAGTTGGTTTCGTGTGAAATCTCACGTCCCCAACCCCGGGTTTTGTTTCTAACGGAGCTTTGGAGGCAAACTTACAAGTTGCCTTTCAGCTTTTTGTTCAGTACGTTCGTTTTGATTTTGGTGGCAGTATAGATGATGAGCCAGATCGCGGTATAGCCTGCTACAAAAATGCCGGTGAAGACGAGAATGGGGATCAGCTGTTGCCGCAGCCAGCCGTTGAGTAGGTAGACCATAATATAGGCAATGTACAGTGCACCGCCGTGGAGCAGGATCATAATGGGCAGGGGCAGCTGCTCCATCTGATAAATTGCAGTCATGCCTGCTGCGATAAAGGCGAGCAGTGTGATCGTCAGGATGCCCATACAGACCTCTCTGGGTGAGAAGCTTTCCACAGTGCCGGTAGCACCCAGAATGCCGTAGATAATGGCGAGCACCAATGGTCCGCCGCTGGCGCAGATCAGACCACGGAGCAAAAATTCTTTGAGAAACTTTTTCATTTTACGTCAAACCTCCTTTTAATCTGAGCAAAGCACCGCCGGGAAACGTATTCTGTATATCCGCATTTAAATACAGCATCCACTGCACCGCTGTACGTGACAGCGAACCGGTCCAGGCGAGCCTCATTTGCCAGGGTGCTTTTGTTGATACGAATGAAAGACGAGGGGAGCTGTTCCTCCAGCTCATACAATCGCTGCTTGAGCCGATATTGACAGTTCCTGGAATCAATGGCATAGGTTTTGCCGTCCAGAACGGTGATGCACTCGATCTCGGAAACAGAAAGCATTTTGATGTCATCTTCAGTATAACCGGGGATGCGATCTGTGTGCTTATAGATCAGTGCTTCAATTTCATCAATCAGCGCGGTACGTCGGTGCGCAGTAATTACCATTTCTTCGTCCTTTTCTTTGTCGATGATCAGCGTGAATTTCATTGCCTCACCTCCTGTGATGCCATTTTATCATATCCGAAATCAAAAATGTTGAAAAATGCCTCTATCGGTCAATATAGAGCAGTAAGCGGTTAAAGGAAAGCGG
>JAZNZT010000045.1:0-6013 GCA_045595075.1 Faecousia sp. | reverse complement strand
ACAATGTTGCTCTGAGTACATCGGAGTGGCTATAGAAACAACCAAACCAATAGAAAACACAGTACATGAAGACCAAACTTACTTCTACACTTCTGGCCGCTGCAATAGCGGTAGTATTAAGCAGCTGTGGTGCGCCTCGTGTAGGTGCTATTTATACAGATGTCAAGGCTCCTGTGGCAGCTAGCTCCGGAGGCGGTTCTCGCGTTGGTGTTGCCACGTCAACTACGTATCTCGGACTTATTGCTACCGGAGATGCGTCCATCGCAACAGCCAAAAGAAATGGTGGCATTAGTTCTGTGAGCTCTGTGGATGAAGAAATCAAGAGTGTTTTGGGTATCATCACTACATACAAGACCACGGTGCGTGGTAACTAAAACACACCGAAACAAATGACCTACAAATCCCATAGAGCTTCAACACTCTATGGGATTTTTTGACAGGAAAGGAGGAAACATGACTACTAATTCGATATTTTTTCGAACACTTTCGTTTTGCTGGCTGAAACTGGGGCTGGGCGTTTTGAACATTATCATTGACGCTGTTTTGCTGGGCATTCTGCTGGGTATTGGCGTATTGTTCAATAGTGAGGGGGTATTCGCCATTATGCTGATGGTTTGGCTCGGCTGCATAGGGCTGGTAAATTTCTTGATGAATCATTACTTAGGCTACATGGTCAAGGCCGGACATGTTGCTGTTATTGCAGAAAGTTTCCGCACAGGGGAAATACCGACAGCACCTATAACATCCGGTAAACGAATGGTTCTGGAGCGTTTTGGTACCGCAAACGTATACTTCGGGATAGATAAACTTGTAGCTCGGGCGGTGAAACAGATTCAACGCATGCTTGGAAAACTGACCGGAGGCATATTGAGTATGATTCCCGGCGGTGAGAAAGTTCAGAAACTTATCGACTATTTTCTTGAGTTGTCATTGGGTTACATTGACGAATGCTGCTTATGCTACACTTTCTACAGGCAAGATGCAAACCCTTACCGCAATGCGGCAGATGGTGTAGTGCTGTACGCCCAAAATTGGAAGGAGCTACTCAAGAACGCAGCTTGGATTATGCTGGTTGTGTTCTGTGCCGTCATCGTTATTACCCTGATTCTGTTTGTTATCATGGGACTTGGCTTCAGAGCCATGGAATGGAACGGATTTATTGCATTCATCCTCTCTCTCATGTTGGCGTGGAGCATCAAATACGCTTTTGTGGATAGTTGGATTATGGTAAAAATGGTTCATCGCTATATGGCATTGGCAGAAGCAGCACCTCCTGCTATCGACTTGTATGGCAAGCTTACCGAATGGTCAACCAGCTTCAAGGAACTACTGAGTAAGGGGAAGGAATCATCTCCGGAAACATCAGAAGCAGACCTTACGATTACATCCGATACGGGAACTGATACATCGGATCCCCTTGTTGGAGCCGCAGAAGAAGAAAAACAAGAAATAGCGGAAAGAACGCCTCCTCCCTTACCGGGGAATAGTTAAAGAGCTTGCCGATATCCTTTATTTGCATGAGCCGCCATGAAATTGGCGGCTCATTGAGTTATTGACTTAGCAAAGGTATATAGCTGTGGTATAATACCTCCGTCATGGCAAAAGAACAGTTCAATCTCAAATCGATGACCAAGGCGGAACGCGAGGCTCATAAAGATTCCTTTTTTATTTACCTGCCTATTCGCCCGAACTCAATCCTGATGAATTGGTTAACGCCGACCTAAAAAGAGCGATTGGGCAAAGAGCGCCGGCAAAAAATAAAAAGGAACTTGAACAACAGATGCGCGAACACATGGAAGATAATCAGAAAAACAAGACAAAAATGGCAAATCTCTTCAAAAAGAAGAGTGTTTCCTATGCTCAGAAATAACCGACATTTACTATTGCCGGAGCAATAATGCCCACAGCTGCCCTGCCAATGCAGTAATTCAACAGCATATTGAACTTCAGGTGCTTTTTCCCGGAAAGTTTGACAAGACGAGTTACGTCCAAAGTCTTATTTATTTATTGATTGATAAGTTTAATTTATGGGCTTCCCCCGTTAAAAAAGCCTGCTTTCCAAATTGTGTCGGAAAGCAGGCTCGGTGGATACCCTTTGTGAAGGGTACGTCTCCGAGGACACGGATAAAAAACAAGAAAACTTAAATTATTATCTGTAAGCATTTTATAAAATCACTCAAAGGGTTTAAGATAGGTCTTTTGGGGCTTTTTTCATTTTTTTCGCCATCCGCACCTTGACAAATTCTGTACTGCATGTATAATGACTGCAGATAACCTCCCCCGCTTAGGGTTGGAATCCGTTGATTCCTTCAACTGCGCACATGGGGAGGGTTTTTTATTTTGTATGGAATACCTCAAGCCGCATCTCTCCATTCAACAGCAGGTCGCACTACTTACACAGCGCGGTCTCGAGGGAGACGCTTCACTACTTACAACCCGGTTGAAGAATGTAGGCTATTACCGCTTCAGCGCTTACCTGCATCCTTTTCGTGTCAGGAATCTGCAAGGTGACATTGGCAACAATTATGTCCCCGGCACAACGCTGGATAAAGTGTGGGCTCACTACCTTTTTGACCGCAAGCTGCGTTTCCTGATGATGGATGCCATCGAACGCATCGAAGTAGCCCTTCGCAGTCGCATCGCATACCACCACACCGCGAACAAATCGCCCTTTGACTATGCAAGCACAGCCTATTTCCCCAGTTGGAAAGGGTACATACAGAGTTTAGAACGAGTCCGGATTCAGAAAAACAAGAACGGTCATATCGTACCGAGCGGAAAAGATTCCGTCGACCATTTCTTCAACACCTACGGCGACAAACACGCCTATCTGCCTCTTTGGATGGCGGTGGGAGAAATTGAGTTCGGCACCATTGTTTACTTCTATTCCCATTCCGATAAGAACATCAGAAAGGCTATTGCACGTGAATGGAGCACCGATACCGGAACCTTATTCACCTGGCTGACTTCCTTGCGCGTGCTGCGCAACGATTGTGCTCACCATGCCCGCATCTGGAACAAGACCTTCCTGACTGTCCCCCGCATGAACAACACCCCGGCCTTGCCCTGGGATTACGTCTATTCCGACAAAGCCGGAAAGTGGGTCAAACCCACCGCAAGCCTTGCCGGGGCTCCCTCCATGCTCCAATCGCAAGCCAACCTTGCCCCGCTCCTGTTCATCTGTCGTTATCTGCTCAAACAGGTGGCCCCCTCCTCCCAATGGCACGTACGCATGCAGCAATTCCTGCATGATTCACAACAGCAAGGCATTCCCCTCCACAAAATGGGGCTGCCCGAGCATTGGGAACAACACCCTATGTGGAGATAAAAAACTACATATATGTAAGAAAATTCCTTCTCTCCGCGCAATAAGTCTTGATTATACCCTATATATAATATCTTTGGCATGTTAAACTGATTCAATACTAACTTTTTGGGCCTGCCTCGGACTCCGTAAGCCGTTAAATATAGAGCAATAAGCTAAAAAGCCTGCTCTCCGAATCGTACCGGAAAGCAGGCTCGGTGAATACCCTTTGAGAAGGGGGCGTCTCAGAGGATATGAATAAAAACTCCGGAAAATAAGTTGTTTATATAACCTCAAGGAGTTTGAGGCGGGGCTTTTACATTATCATCAGCCCCAAAAGTTGCCATAAATATAACCACTTATCGTGGACAAGACGATGACGAGGGATACATATATTGCTGTTTTCCTCCATCCCATTACGCCTGAAACAACCAGCATGTTGGGCAGCGAAAGGGACGGGCCAGCCAGCAGTAACGCCAAGGCCGGGCCTTTGCCCATGCCGGAGGAGAGAAGGCCTTGAACAATCGGTATTTCGGTAAGAGTGCTGAAATACATGAATGCTCCGGTAAAGGAGGAAAGAAAATTGGCAAGCACGCCATTTCCTCCAACTGCGTGTTGTACCCATTCTGCGGGAATCACTCCGGGGATAGAAGTATCACCGTGGGTGGAACCAAGCAGCATCCCGGTAATGATGATACCTACACCCATAAGCGGCATGGTCTTTTTGGCAAAGCCCCAAGATGAGAAGGCCCACTCGCAATTCGCCTCTCTTTTATCGGAGAGAAGAATCAACGATAATGCAACCAGTGCAACCACCATGGGGGGCAGCGGGATGAACATGGGAACAGAAATGAATCGCAGAGATGCGGCAACGGTCAAAACAACGGCTATTGCCCCGGTATACACTTTCCACGCCGGAATACGCAGGTATTCTACCATACTCCAACACATAATCAGAGCTACCACTCCTACGAGGTACCAACGATAGGTATAGGCAAGAGACCATATAGAAGAACTTTGTTCAACGGGCGGCGCCCAGTTGGCAAAGATAAGTACGGCAACCATCGCAAAAAAGAGCACGGACGTCTGCCCGAAAGAATCAGCAGCCGTTTCTTCCGGCTTGTTTGCAGCTTGAGTCTCTGCTTTCTGCTGTTCTTCCCGGCGATAAATCCAGGCCATTATTATACCAATGATGACGGAAAAAACAATGGCGCAGACTGTACGGGCTATCCCCATTTCCATGCCCAGAATGCGTGCGGTCAGAATGATGGAAAGCATGCTTATGGCCGGGCCGGAATAAAGAAAGGCCATGGCCGGACCGAGACCTGCTCCTCTCTTGTAGATGCCGGTAAACAGAGGCAGAATCGTGCAGGAGCAAACGGCGAGAATTCCGCCCGATATAGCCGCAACGCTGTATGAAAGCCATATCGGTGCATGGGCTCCCAGATACCGCAGTACCGACTCTTTACTGATGAATACTGCAATGATTCCGGCTATGAAAAAGGCTGGCAGCAGACACAGGATGACATGCTCCTGCGCATACCATTTCGCCAGATCCAGTGTAGCAAGTAGCGATGTTCGGAATGCCTGATGATTCAAGGGAAGAAAAAAGATGGCAGTATAGATGACAACCATCCACAACAAGGATTTTAGTTCTGATTTATTTTTCATGTATCAAATGATGAGTTCAGTTATTGTTATCCACATTCCGAGAAGGAAAAGACTGCTTCCGGCAAGAAGCTTCCCCCATCGCTGAATCGCCGGAAGGCAACGCAGGACTCCTGCTGCTTTTTCGGCTCCTGTAATCAGCAATAGGGCGAATGCCGCTACCGGAATCGAGGTTCCTAATCCAAACAGAGCTATAGCTACCCAAGCCCAAGTGCCGCTTTGGAGGGCAATTGGCAGAGCGGTTCCAAAAAAGAGTGCCGCGCTGGGAGGGCACAAAGCCAACGCAAAGAGCAGCCCCAGCATAAAGCTCCCCCATAAGCCACTGTTTGAGAGTTTGTGAGTGACATTCTTGCCGGGATGCCGCCCCATGGATGGGAGTCGGATGCACTCCAGCACAACGAGTCCGGAGACGATGAGTATGGGCCCCATGTACAAAGGCAGGCTCTCCTGGAGCCAGAGTGATACGGCAGGGGCACCGGCCAATCCCTGGCTTATGAGCAGGCCTACTGCAACATATGAGCAAATGCGCCCCAAAGTATAAAGCCCCGCTGCCATCAAGGCTCGATGTTGTGAGCCCACATGCCGGCTCATATAGCCGATAGCTGCCAGATTCGATGCTAACGGACAGGGTGCAATAGCGGCAGCCATTCCGGCAAGTACCAGATAAAGTATACTCATCTCGTTATATAAGCGTTAATTTGTTCTCTTACGTATTGCTTGTAAGCTGTTTCGTCTCGGTTTAACTCCCAAATGCGTGACAACTTCTCCCATTTTTTTCCATTCTGACCATAGCGCAATATGAGGCTTTTCGTCGTGAGGCCATAGAGATTAACCTGATCTGCATCCGCTTCTTTCTGTACAAATGTTATCCCCATGTCCATGGCAACATCCCGGGCCCATTGCTCCATGCGCCTACATGTCGGGCAGCGTTTTCCAAAGGTGAAATAAACAAGCTCTGCCGAATTATCTGCCACAATCGGTGCGGGTGTGCTTACCGGTTCAACAGGGGCTTCCTGTTGTATTTGTTTGAGCGCGGCAACA
>JAZNZT010000044.1:0-15819 GCA_045595075.1 Faecousia sp. | reverse complement strand
TACTACGAGAAGGCCGCTCGCCAGGAAGGCAATACCGGCGACAACCTGCTGACTCTGGTTGAGCGCAGACTGGACAATGTTGTCTACCGTCTGGGCTTCGCCAACTCCCGCCGTCAGGCTCGTCAGCTGGTCAACCACGGCCACTTTACCGTTAACGGTAACCGTGTGAACATTCCCAGCTACCTGATCAAGGCCGCCGATGTGGTTGCTGTCTGTGAGAAGAGCGTTTCCAATGCTTTCTTCAAGAAGCTGAAGGAAGATGACGCTTTCGTTGCTGCTCCCAAGTGGCTGGACCGTGATAAGAATGCCCTCACCGGCAAGGTCGTTGCTATGCCCACCATGGCTGACATCGACTTCGATATCGCTGTCCACCTGATCGTTGAGTTGTACTCCAGATAATCGACCCTTTTCCGTTCGTATCTGTGCAAAGTGGGGTGCATTCTACACCTCACACACTTAAAAGGAGGGTTAAGATTCTATGGTAGAAATTGAAAAGCCTCGCATCACCTGTCTGGACACCCCGGAGGATCCTTCTTACGGCAAGTATGTTGTTGAGCCTCTGGAGCGCGGCTATGGCATGACCCTGGGTAACTCCCTGCGTCGGATCATGCTTTCCAGCCTGCCCGGCTATGCTGCAACTTCCGTGAAGATCGCCGGCGTACAGCATGAGTTCTCCACCATCCCCGGTGTTACCGAAGATGTGACCGAGATCATTCTGAATGTAAAGCGTCTGATCCTGAAGCTCCACAGCCAGGGCGTTAAGACCGTGTATATCGATGCAGTTGGCCCCTGTGAGGTTACTGCCGCTGATATCAAGGCTGATGGCGAGGTCGAGATCCTGAACCCCGAGCTGCACATTTGCACTCTGGGCGCAGACGCCACATTTAATATGGAGATCACCCTGTCCCAGGGCCGGGGTTATGTTTCCTCTGACCGGAACAAGACAGCCCAGACTGTCATTGGTGTGATTCCCATTGACTCCATCTATTCGCCTGTTAAGAAGGTGAACTACTCGGTGGAGCCCACCCGTGTCGGCGATAAGACCGACTTTGACAAGCTGACCCTTGAGGTCTGGACGGACTCCACCATCACTGCCAAGGACGCTGTTTCTCTGGGCGCAAAGATCCTGTCCGATCACCTGACGGTATTTACCAACCTGTCCGACACTGTCGGCACCGGCTCTACTGTGGTTGAGAAGACTTCTGATCGCCCCGACACTAAGCTGTCCATGACCATTGACGAGCTGGATCTGTCTGTCCGCAGCTTCAACTGCCTGAAGCGTGCCAACATCAACACCGTGGCTGATCTGATCAGCAAGACCGGTGAGGATATGATGAAGGTACGGAACATGGGCAAGAAGTCCCTGGACGAAGTACAGAAGAAGCTGGAAATGATGGGCTTGTCTTTGGCCAGCGACGATTCTGGCAGCAACAATTAATAGGAGGAAACGTTCATGTTTGGCACTCGTAAGCTGGGCAAGACCAGCGCACAGAGAAAAGCTATGCTGCGTCAGCAGGTCACCGATCTGCTGGAGAATGGCAAGATGGAGACCACCTTCTTCCGCGCCAAGGAAGTTCAGCCCATGGCTGAGAAGATGATCACCCTGGGCAAGAAGGGCAATCTGGCTGCTTACCGCAAAGCAATGGCTTATGTGACCAAGGAAGACGTGGTTCAGAAGCTGTTTAAGGAGATCGCTCCCAAGTATGCTGACCGTAACGGCGGCTACACCAGAGTGACCCGTACCGGCGCTCGCCGCGGCGATGCTGCTGAAATGGCAGTTATCGAGTTGGTCTAATTGACATCAATAAAAGAGCGTACTGCTTAGCAGTACGCTCTTTTTACATCCAATCCGGAAATTCTTCGAATGTAAGCTCCTTGTTTTTCCATGGGAAACGAATACAGCAGGAAAACAGCATGGGGGCGGATACATCGTCCCGGGCGCCGTATTTGTGATCTCCTACCAGAGGATACCCCCGGCTGGCGAACTGTACCCGGATCTGGTGGCTGCGTCCTGTGTGAAGACGAATCCCCACGAGGCTGGTTTCCCCTTTCTTTAGAAGAGTGTATTCCAGCCGGGCAGCTTTGACACCGTTCCGCATCCGCTTTACCACAAACACCTTGTTTTTTCGGCTGTCCTTAAACAGTAGATCTTCCCAGTCTCCGGAGTCCGGGGGTGCGCCATGGACCATAGCTACATATTCTTTTATCATGCTGCCGTCCTGAATGGCCTTGGATAGCTGAGCTGCGGCAGATTTGGTTCTGGCATAGACCATTACACCGCCCACATTTTTGTCCAGCCGGTGCAGGGTGTAAACCTCACCGCCCAAGGCTTCCTTTAATGCGGCAGGCACTTCTTGCTCAGAATCCAAACCAACTGGCTTTACGATCACTGCAAGATCTTTATCTGAATACAGGCATTTCATGGCATCACTTCCTTTGTTAAAGAATACTCCGAAACAGGGAAAAAATCAAGGCAGCATTGCATCTTTTGGAAAATCGTGTATAATGGAGCTATTGTTAGGAGGATGGATTATGACCACCAAAGATTTTCAGCGGAAATCACCGCTCGTCATATTTTTGAGCTACTTTAAAAATCACAAGGGGTTGTTCTTTGTTGACATTCTCTGCGCTTGTCTGATCGCAGGTGTGGATCTGACCTTTCCTCTTGTGACCCGCAGTGCATTGTACGATATGCTCCCCAATGACCTGTACGGCACTTTCTTCACTGTCATTGCTATTATGGTGGTGTGTTACCTGCTGCGGACATTTCTGAACTATATCGTCGCCTATTACGGACATACCTTCGGTATCCGGGTGGAGGCAGATATTCGGGCAGATCTGTTCCGGCATATGCAAAAACAGAGCTTTGATTTTTACGATAAAAACCGTACTGGTCAGCTGATGAGCCGGCTGACTGCGGACTTGTTTGAACTGACAGAGCTTGCCCACCACGGGCCGGAGGATCTGCTCACATCTACCGTGACCATTATCGGCGCATTGGTGGTTATGGCATCCATCCAGTGGCGGCTTGCCCTGGTGGTAGGACTGACTGTGCCCATTTTTCTTATGGTGATCATGGCAATGCGTAAGAGTATGGCGAATGCCTCAGTGGGGGTCAAGCAGAAGACAGGACATATCAATACGGAGATCGAATCCAGTCTTTCCGGTATCCGCACCGCGAAGGCCTTTGCCAATGAAGATATTGAAAACGCCAGATTTACAGCGGCAAATACCTTGTTCAAAGGTTCTAAGCGGGAATTTTATAAGGCCATGGGCAGATTCAGCAGCTCCATGGAGTTCTTCCTGTGCAGCCTGAATGTGATCATCATCGGTTACGGTGGTTATCTGATCATGAAGGACCAGATGGATTACCGGGATCTTCTCACCTTTACCCTGTATATCTCTTCCTTTATTACCCCTATGCGGAAGCTGTCCGGCTTTTCGGAGATGTTTGCAAATGGCCTTGCCGGACTGAAGCGTTTTGTGGACCTGATGCGGACAGAGCCTACCTTGCAGGATAAGCCCGATGCAGAGCCGCTGGAAAATGTCAAGGGTGAGATCCTTGTAGAGAATGTATCCTTTGCCTATGACGGAGATCTGGATGTGCTGCGGAATGTGAGGCTGCAGGTGCAGCCTGGGGAGACTGTGGCGATCGTAGGTCCTTCCGGCGGCGGAAAGACGACGTTATGTCGACTGATTCCCCGATTCTATGATGTATCCGACGGCAGTATCCGTATCGACGGTAAGGATATCCGGGATGTGACCCAGCAAAGCATCCATCAGAATATCGGAATTGTCCAGCAGGATGTGTTCCTGTTTGCGGATACGATCCTGGAGAACATCCGATACGGCAAGCCGGAAGCCACAGAGGAAGAGGTTATCGAGGCGGCAAAGAAGGCGGAGATCTATGAGGATATTCAGGCGATGCCCCAAGGCTTCCAGACCTATGTGGGCGAGCGGGGGACACTGCTCTCCGGAGGACAGAAGCAGCGGGTGGCCATTGCCCGGATCTTCCTGAAGAATCCACCGATCCTGATTCTGGACGAGGCAACCTCCGCGCTGGACTCTGTGACCGAGGCAAAGATCCAGCGGGCATTTGACGCCTTGGCAAAGGGCAGAACGACCCTGATCATCGCCCACCGGCTCTCCACCATCCGTTCTGCTGGACGAATTATCTCCATTGCTGACGGCGTCATCGCCGAATGCGGCACCCATGATGAATTGATTCGATCCGGCGGCATATACGCAGATCTATATAAGACCCAAAACGCAAAAGCATAAAATAGGAGGGAGGCAGCGCCTCCCTCTGGTTTTTATTTTACTGCGATAGCTTCGATCTCGCAAAGCACACCCTTGGGCAGTGTCTTGACTGCCACACAGCTGCGGGCAGGTTTGGAGATAAAGTATTTGGCATATACTTGGTTAAAGACGGAAAAATATGCCATATCTGCAAGGAAACAGGTGGTTTTGAACACCCTGTCAAAACCGGTACCGGCAGCTTCCAAAATTGCGCTTATGTTGGCGCAGCTTTGTTCTGCCTGGGCAGCGATGCCCTCCGGAATGTTTCCGGTTGATGGGTCAATGCCAATCTGACCGGAGGTGTAAACAAGGCCGTTTACGATGTATCCCTGAGAATAGGGGCCAATGGCACCGGGGGCATTATTAGTGCTGATAATTTCCATATTGATCACTCCTTTTTGCTAGGCTGACAGGACTCGAACCGAAATAGCCTATCATCAGTTCTTTTTGTTTTTGTATTATCAAGGGATTTTCTGAAGTATTGGGGAATGCAGACATCTGAAAACCTGTTTGGGTTCGAGTACTGTCAGCCCAAGTATAGCATATTGTAAAAAGAATGACAATAATTTGCTAATTTGTGCTTGCTATTTTCTTAAAAATGGTGTATACTGTGCAAGAACCTGCCGATAGGTAACGGTTTTAAATACACCTGCCGGTGTGATGGAATTGGTAGACGTAGTGGACTCAAAACCACTGTTGCGAACCCGAGCGCTGCCTGTGGCAGATGCAGCGAGGGTGCAGCAAGTGCAGCGGTCGGCGAGGGACGCAGGCGTTCACGCCAAGGACATTCGGCGGGTACCGCAAACGATGGCGACATAAACCCGCCGTAGGCGACCACCTTATAAAAGATTGTCGACAGCGGTCGATTATCTATATATTTGAATCACATCTGCCGGTGTGATGGAATTGGTAGACGTAGTGGACTCAAAATCCACCGCTGGCGACAGCGTACCGGTTCGAGTCCGGTCACCGGCACCAAAGTCCGAAACCCTTTGTTTTCAAGGGGTTTCGGATTTTTGCTTTTTAGCAGCAATTGTCAACCCGCTACGAGATCTTCGTTTTTCCACCAGTTTTTCCATCATTTATCGCGTTCCCCCTGCGCGCATTCTTCATCTCCCATCAATTGATTGCTAATATTCACCAATGCATCATTCTTTTTTTCAATGAGTATATGTGTATAGGCCATTGTGGTCGTTAGCTGCGCATGGCCCAAAATTTCTTGAATCGTTAAAAATCGTAGCCAAGTGCAAACAGTATACTCGCACAACTGTGTCGCAGGTCATGGAATCTTACCACCTTCAATCCGTTTTTCTTCAGGAACTTGTCGAATAAATCTGTAATTCTGTTGGCTGCCTGCGCATACGCTCCCAATTCTGGTATTCTTCGACCATTCTGCTTGTTAGCTCTACTGTACGCACTGGATGAATCTCCGAAAAATAGGTTATGACATCATTGGCATAGTATTGATTTCCTGCTATTGTTGATGGTGCATCCAGTCCTCTGCGATGCTCCAACCACTTCTTGACGGTATCAGCAAACGACTGCTCTGCAAAATTTTCTTGTTGTTCTCCGGGTGACTTAAAGTTGTGAAGTGCTTCGGCCAGTTGTAAATTAGCCTCTCGTTTGGCTCTTTTTCCTGCCCTGGAATTAGGATCACCCACCTGTATTCCTGTGGATATATCTTTTTGCTTTCTGACCTTCTCTAAATAGTAGGTGATCCTAATGTAGTAATAACCGTTCTTTGTGAACACAAGTGATCTAATACTAGATAAACTCTATACGGATAAGACATGCCCCTTCTGAATTAGAAGGGGCATGATTGTTTTTACGGTGAAACCCTTAGTTGTGTTGTACGAAATAATTGAAGTATGAAGCAGACGCAAAAAGGAATACAGGTCAGCAAATCCCTTTTGCGACAAGTATGAAAAATGTTCGTATAATACTTCCTAAGTTTAGCCCATTACCCTAATGCTTCGACAAATCTCGATGGACAAAGACAATTCTTTGTGTCATAATAGTTTTGGAAGGGAGGAATATAATGGAAAGCACGATAGAGAGAACGCTTTGCCATATATTGCTGTTAGTGCAACATTTAGATCATTATAACCTTCGTGGTGCGATTATTGTGGCATTAATGGAACTTGGGGTGCCTACAAAGAGCGCCGGTTTTGAGTTTCTTAAGAAGGCAATTGAGCTAAAACGAAAAGACCCTACCCGTGCACTAGCAAAGGATATATACTTAGAAATTTCCCTACATTATAAACAGAATTCTGAAGAGTTGGTTGAGCAAGCCATACGGGACGCAATCAAAGCGGCTTGGCGGCGCGGTAGCAAAGAAGCGTGGGAATGGTACTTTTCCTATGACGGCCGCACTGTTTTGAACAAACCTACAAACAGTGAATTTATTTCCAGAATCGCATACATTTTGGAAATTTGGCAGGAATGCAGAATAACAAAGGGGGATCGCTATGAGAGAGATTAAAACCTGCCCAAACACAGGATGGCAGCAAATGCCCACAGAAGAACTGGATCAAGTTCTGCAGCCAGAGCTGGAGAAGGAACATCCCAATGAGGAGGTGGTATTGCCTATTTTGCGCGAACTGGAAGAGAGAGAAAAGGACATTCCGGTTGAGAATACACCGGAGGCCTTAGAAATATTAGAAAAATTAAGTAAACACAATACATCATCGAAACAGTCCATACATAAACGCAAGTGGCTTGCCGGAATTGCGGCTGCCGCAGCTGTCGTTTGCATCGTAATAATGTTTGTATCCCCTACTGCTCGGGCAGAGAACCTTTTTGATATATTGTTTCGCTGGACAAGCAGTGTATTTGAATTCTTTACACCGGAGCAGGATGCTTCCAACCCACCGGTGGATGTTGTTTTCAAAACAGATAACCCTGGATTGCAGCAGCTTTACGATAAGGTAACAGAGCTTGGTGTAACGGAATCCGTGGTGCCTATGTGGCTACCGGGGGAATTCGTGCTATCAGACCTAAAAGAGTTTCCAATGCCTAGAGGAAGCAAAGTGCATGCAGAATTTAAAAGCGGCAGTAATGCGGTTTTGATTACATATCGAATATCTACGGATATTGTAGGGAAAATTGAAAAGGAAGAAAACGGTGTTGAACTGTTTGAGTTCAAGAAAATTGGTCATTTTATAGTGGAAAATGAGGGTATGTTATCTGCAACATGGATTGTTGATGGAGTGGAGTGTGTTATGAATACTGATGTTTCAAAAGAAGATATCTACTCGATTATTAAATCCATTTACAGGAGTGAATTATCACAATGAAAAAATATGTTCGTTTTGTCTGTATGATCCTTGTTTGCAGCCTGCTGTTGGCAGTTCCTGCTCAGGCGGCAAGTGTAGCGGAGCCTCGCGCAAGCGTTTTCTTTTCTTATCACGGTACTGATCTTTATAAGACATCTTCCTCGTCTTTTCAAATTTGGTTCGATGTAACTTCTAATGTTGTTACTATGGATGTGCTGGGTGTCAGTGAGATTGTTGTTTATCGTTCTGCGGACCAACAGTCTTGGACCAAGATGCGGACATATACCATGGAGGATTACTCTTCAATGGTTGACCAAGGCACAACAACACATACAGGTTATGTTACATATAATTATGCTATTACAGGATACTACTATAGGGCACGCATCACCTTCTATGCCGAAAACAGCACTGGAATTGGCGAACTAGATGAATATACAGAAATTATTAGAATGTAATCGTGTTGTCCCCTCTGCGGATCAGCTTTCCGTAGAGGGGGCTTTTTCTATCAGGGCGTTTAGGTGCTCTATAATGTGACGGATGGTGCAAGGGATCAGAATAATGCACTGCACACCTGCGTTAGCGGCTGCTTGCAGCACAGCTGGGGTCGCAAGATTGGTAAGGGCCAGAATGTACTTTGGCTTGTAGCGGCTCTTGCGAAGAAGGGTCAATCCATCCATAACCGGAAGTGAAAGCTCCAAAAGCAAGACCTCCGGCTGCAGTGTTTCAAGCATAGCAAGAGCACCTGTGCCGGTATTACAGGTATGTATATCGTACTGAGATAAGGAAGACACGAGTAACTCTGTGATTATTTTTGACTCTACGGCAATAAGCAATTTCAATGTGCACTCACTCCTAAAAACATTGATATGAAGAGCATAGCACATAAGTTTCCGTATATGCAACCTAGGGAAACCTAGGAAAATCGAGATTTTTCGTAGAGAGGAGCAGAAAAAGCCAGAGATACGAACAGTTTTTCGTCGAACATGACAGTTGAATAAGAAGGGCATTTATGTTAACATTACCCCCAATTGGGAGGTGATACCAATATAGATTAATCCGCATGCTTGCGTAAAAGCAGGTATGCGATTTTTGCATTTATCCGTAGTTTTCTTGATTTGGGATACAATATTACTATTATCAAAAATCAAGGAGGAAGTATTATGAAGCTGTCAACTAAAGCATTGAAAGGATTTGCGAATCATCTGTGCCGAGAGGAAAAGAGTAATGCGACGCAGGAGAAGTACCTGCGAGATGTTCAGGCATTCTGCGTGTATGCGGACGGCAAAGAGATTTCCAAAGAGTTGATTGTTGCATGGAAAAAAGATCTGATAGAAAGCGGTTATGCAGTTCGGTCCATCAACTCCATGCTTGCTAGTGTGAATAGCTTGTTGGAATTCCTGGGCTTATCCAACTGCAGGGTAAAAAACATTCGCACCCAACGGCAGACATACTGCACCGAAGATAAGGAACTGACCAAAACAGAGTATCTTCGGCTATTAGCTGCATCTAAGAAAAACGAGCAGTTAAATCTGGTGATCCAGACCATTTGCGGAACAGGTATCCGAGTATCTGAGCTGCGGTACTTTACCGTGGAGGCGACCCGATGCGGTGAAGTAACTGTAGATTGTAAAAATAAGACCCGCACGATTCTCGTACCGGGCAAGCTGAAGAACATTCTGTTGAATTACGCAAAGCGACACGGCATCACCACGGGCATGATCTTCGTTACCCGTACCGGAAAGCCGTTAAACCGTAGCAATATCTGGTCCGCCATGAAGAAACTGTGCGAAACCGCCGGTGTAAAGCCTTCTAAGGTTTTTCCGCACACTCTGCGCAAGCTTTTTGCTCGTACTTTCTACAGCATTGAAAAGGATATTGCCAAGCTTGCAGATATTCTGGGGCACAGTTCTATCAATACCACGCGCATCTATATTATGACTACCGGGTCAGAACACCGTCGTAAAATTGAACGCCTTGGCCTTATAGTCTAAATAAATACCACATAATTCTCATTATGTAGTAAAAAGAAAAACCACAGAAGCTTTTGGCCTCTGTGGTATGGGAATTTGAGCGCACAAAGGCACACCCTCATTGCATTTTGCTAAAAAGCTGCATTGAGGGTGCGTTTGTCGTACTCAAATATATTAAATATGTATGCCTTCTCCGTGAGTTTCTCTAAAATCTAGGTGCTACTTGATTTTTATTAGTCATTAGAGTATAATTTAAAAAGAAAAATGTAGCTATTATGTACTAGCTTTACTACATAATGAGAATTATGTAGTGAGCCAAAAGATTTGGAGGAGGTAGGGCTATGGCAATCGAGCTGTTCAGGCACAATCAGGATGCATATACAGCCGCCGTGCAAATGCTGAGGACCACTGGAAAAGCTGCCGTGATCCACCCTACCGGAACCGGAAAATCCTTTATTGCCTTCAAACTGTGCGAGGATCATCCGGAAAAGACGATTTGCTGGCTTTCTCCCTCCAGCTACATTTTCAAAACTCAGCTAGAGAATGTTAAAAATGCCGGAGGCAACGACTTAGATAATATCCGCTTCATTACCTATGCCCGCCTGATCAATATGACACCGGATGAAATTTCTGCTATCCAGCCGGACTACATTGTTTTGGATGAATTTCACCGGTGTGGAGCGGAAATGTGGGGACTGGGGGTTAAGAATCTGTTGTCTGCATTTCCCAAAGCCCCTGTTCTGGGCTTGTCCGCAACAGCAATCCGTTATCTGGATAATCAGCGTGATATGTCTGATGAGTTATTTGATGGTAATGTCGCCTCTGAAATGACCTTGGGCGAAGCCATTGTGCGAGGTATTTTAAATCCTCCCAAATATGTGTTATCTGTTTTTTCTTATCAAAAAGATTTGGAGAAGTACGAAAAGCGTGTCCGCAATGCAAAAAGCAAGGCGGTTAGAGATGAGGGGGAACAGCACCTGAAGGCGCTGCGCCGTGCGCTGGAAAAAGCAGACGGCATGGAGGCAATCTTTCAAAAGCATATGGAGAATCGCACAGGTAAATACATCGTATTCTGTGCGAACTTTGACCATATGCAGGACATGATTGCAATGGCACCACAGTGGTTTTTCAGTGTGGATGATGCACCGCGCATCTATTGTGCCTATTCCGATGATCCGGAAACCGACAAGGCTTTTGCAGCATTTAAGGCAGACTGCAGTGATCACCTGAAGTTACTCTACTGCATCGACATGCTGAACGAAGGCGTTCATGTGGACGATGTAGACGGTGTAATTCTGCTGCGTCCCACGGTTTCCCCGATCATCTACAAGCAGCAGATCGGCCGGGCACTGGCAGCAGGAAAAAAGAAAAATGCAGTGATCTTTGATATTGTTCTAAATATCGAAAACCTCTACAGCATTGGTGCCATTGAAGAGGAAATGCAGATCGCAGCCACCTATTATCGTTCCCTTGGCATAGATACGGAAATCGTTAACGAGCATTTCAAAGTTATAGATGAAGTTCGTGACTGTATGGAGCTGTTTGAAAAGCTCAATGATTCTCTGACTGCTTCCTGGAGTCTGATGTATCACTATGCAAAAAATTATGCTAAGGAAAATGGCAACCTGGATGTACCAAAGCGGTATGTAACGCCGGAAGGGTATTCACTTGGTTCTTGGTTGCATACCCAACGGCAGGTCTATAACAAAAAAATCGCCGGCACGCTGACTCAGCACCAAATTGAACTGTTGGACGCTATCGGTATGCGATGGGAAAGCGTTCGTGATTTGAGCTGGGTGCGGAATTTTGCAGAAGCCAAACACTTTTATGAGACCCATGGTCATCTGTTGGTAAGTATTACGGACAAACGCACCAATGGCATTGCCCTGGGTCGTTGGATCGCACAGCTACGTTTTTACCGCAAAAGCGGGGTCCAAAGCGCTTACATGACCCCAGAACGTATTACTGCACTGGATGCTATTGGAATGGTGTGGGATGTACCGGATTATCTGTGGGAGCAGAATTATAGCGCCGCCGTACGCTATCACCGTACTAACGGTCATCTGAATGTTCCGGCAGATTATGTGGATGAAGACGGCATTCGGTTGGGCGCGTGGCTAAATTCTGTCCGTTCTTGCAAGAAGGGACAAAACCGCCGGGCAGAATTGACTGCTGAACAAACGGCACGACTGGATGCTTTGGGTATGAACTGGGTCGGTAAACACAACGCAACCTGGGACATTGCCTATGCGGAGGCCTGTAAGTACCGTCAAGAACATGGAGATCTGAACGTGCCGTCTTCTTATGTGACTGAAAACGGTATTCGCCTGGGTCGCTGGATTCGCAGCCAGCGGGAAGCATATAAAACCACACTAAGCGAAAGCAGAAAACAGAAGTTGGATGCACTGGGGATGATTTGGAAGCTGGAAGACCCGTGGAATACAAAATTCCAACTTGTAGAGCAGTATTACAAAGCCCACGGTCATACAAATATGCCCACAGATTATGTGGTGGACGGCGTATGGCTGCGCCGCTGGCTATCTGAGCAAAAAGCCAGGCTAAATGGGAGGCCTACGGGTCGGTCAAAGACCGTAAGAACGCTAACAAAAGAACAGATTCAGCAGCTTGAGACTGTAGGAATCCAGTGTTGCGAGGAGCAGGTAGAGATTGCGTAAACTAAATGAAACTGAAATTCATATGAAAAAGCAATTTAAAGAACAGAAGATAGATACCGTGCAGGCGCAGGCAACATGGGCGAAGGATGTGTGTGTGCTCTGCGGAAGAGAGACGATCTACGATTTCACAACACCAATAGACCAAAGAACATTCTATGTGTCAGGTGCGGGTCAGTTATGCAGGGAATGCTTTTATAAGTTGTATACATAGGGTCAAAGCAAAATAAAAAGGGAGTATTTTAAATGCCGACAGTATTAGATGAAATTCAAATTACAGATCCCTCTGTGCAGGAGAGTCTGATCACAGAGGAGCAAGTGCAGGATCTGCACTATGTGGATGCGTCCAACAGAGCTTATTGTGGGGTTAAAAGATTTTTGGATTTCATCCTCTCCGCTATGGGACTGGCGGTTTTACTGCTGCCACTGATGTTTACTGCGCTTGTTGTCTACATAGATGATCCCGGAAAGATTTTTTTCTGTCAGGAACGGGTGGGACGGAACGGAAAGCTGTTTCGGCTCTACAAGTTCCGCACCATGAAAATGGATACGCCTAAGTATATGGCTACAGCGGATGTGGACGATCCTGATAAATATATCACCCGGGTGGGCCATGTACTAAGAAAGCTTTCGCTGGATGAAATTCCCCAGCTGTTTAATGTGCTTAAGGGGGATATGAGTCTGGTAGGACCTCGACCTCTGATTCAAAATGAAGCAGATATCCATACCATGCGGGAACGTTTTGGTGTGTATTCTGTTCGCCCCGGTGTAACAGGATTGGCTCAGATCAATGGCCGGGACACGGTGCGCCCTGCAGAGAAGGTGCGCTGGGATGTGCGTTATGTGGAGCATTTTGGCTTTTGGATGGACGTAAAGATTCTGTTTGCCACCGTTCCTAAGATTTTTGGTGGCGAAGGGGTTGTGGAAGGCTGTGGAAATCATGGCTGGAGCGAGTAGGTATAACTAAGGAAGACAGGGAGACATAAGATGGCTGATGTTACTATAATTATTCTGACCAAGAATGAGGAAATCAACCTGCCGGATTGCTTGGAGTCCGTGAAGGGTTTTGCCGGTCGGGTTGTAGTTGTGGACAGTGGCAGCACGGACCGTACTGCCGAGATCGCCAAAGGCTACGGAGCAGATGTGTATGAGCATCCCTTTGAGAACTATGCCCGGCAGTTCAATTGGGGCATTGACAATACGGATATTACTACCAAGTGGACCTTCCGGTTGGATGCGGATGAGCGTCTGACACCGGAGCTGTGCGCTGAGTTGGAGACGCTGATGGCGGAGCATGATGCAGATGATGTCAACGGTGTGACAATGGAGGCCTGGCTGTATTTTATGGGCAGGAAGATCTGCTATGGCTGCCACAATAAGCGTAAGCTGATGCTGTTCAAGACGGGCATTGGCCGAATTGAGGACAGAAAAATGGATGAACACACTGTGCTGAGCAGTGGTACTTCGGTATACGCCAAAAACCGTTTTATCCACTATGACTTCAAGGATATGACCCACTGGGTCAATAAGATGAACTGGTATGCCACCCGGGAAATGCAGGATTACTACGAATTTAAGGATGGTAAGGCTGCGGACATTCAGGGAAATGACGGCGTGGTGGCAGCTCAGCGGAAGAAGAAATTTGGCTTGTACTACCGATTTCCTCTGTTCATCCGCTGCTGGTTGCTATTCATTTATAACTATGTCTTCCGACTGGGCTTCCTGGACGGAAAAGAGGGTTTTGTCTACCACTGGATGTACCATCGTTGGTACAGGACGCTGGTGGATGCTAAGATCTTGGAGCAGAGAATAACCAACAGAGAGTTTGGGGCAACAGGAGCACTGAAATGAGTTTATCTTTACAGGAACACAGGAATGAACAATTGCTAAAATTGCTGTTCGGGATAGAGACTATTTTTATCTGTTTATTAGGAATATTTCCGGAAGAGTACTATGTATTTAATATCGCTATTGTTTTTGTGCTTTCTATCCTATACATTCTTTGTAATCGGTTTAAACTGAGGGAGAATGTTGTTTGTGTTGCAATTCTAACACTGTTTTTGATAATTGCATCTCTCGATATTGCCAGAGTTTCTTTCTTTGTGTTCTATCTATTTTTACAATCTACCGCTATTTATAAAAGGACTTTCATAAAGCAGTATTTTTGGATATTCCTCTTTTGTTTTGCTGCTGTTGTCATAGCATATAAGGTTGTAGGATTTAATGCAGAGTATGATCGGATTAATTGGAGCCCTGTGAAGCAAGAGCATATAGAGGAGAAAGCATTGGGGTTTGTAAATCCCAATAGATGTATGCTGTATTTGTTCTGCCTCTCCTGCTTGGCGTTGCAGCTAACAAAGAAAGCCTGGCAATATATAGCGATCCTGGCTGTTAATTATCTTTTCTTCATAAACACACAAAGCAGAACCTTCTTTTATGCAGTGGTTGTTATTGTCGCGTTGTTGTTGCTGATGAAGGTTTTCCGTTGTGAAACAAAATATTCCTTTATAGGGAAGGTTGTGCCGATAATTTTTATAGGATTGTTGGCATTGTCAATCATTCTACCACAGTTCTTTTCTGGTACATTTATGGATGCGCTTTTTACCGGCAGACTGCGCCATAACAAAGAATTTTTACAAATGGGAATTACCTGGTTCGGAAATGCTGAACTGGAAACGGTCACCTTTGACAGCTCCTACTTACATATGCTCTTGACTAAGGGAGTTGTATTCTTATCCCTTTTTGCTATCATGCTCGTAGGAAATTGCAGGAGAGCAAGGATTAGTAATAAAAGAGCGGTGTTGTTGTGTGCTGTTTTTGTGGTTGGCTTTATGGAAGTGATTTTCTTGGAGTATAATATTATGTACTTGATCGGTGCGATGTTGCATTGGGAAGATAGTACGGGAGGAACCATATGAAGTGCAAGAAGCTGCACTATTGCTGGTTTGGAGGAAATCCAAAGTCAGAGTTGATTCAAAAATGCCAGGAGAGTTGGGAACGATATTGCCCGGATTATGAGATCGTTGAGTGGAATGAATCAAATTTTGATATAAATTGTTGCGATTATGTCAGAGAGGCCTATGCCGCAAAAAGGTGGGCGTTTGTATCTGACTATTGTCGGTTTTATGTGCTGTACCATTATGGAGGCATTTATTTGGATACCGATGTGGAGCTGATTAAGCCGATAGACGACCTTCCGGACACCTTTGTAGGATTTGAAAATCAGTCCACCATTGCGAGTGGGTTGATCCGTGGAGCTAACAAGGGCGATGAAATTTGCCGGAGAATGTTAGAGTCGTATAATTGCGACCATTTTATTCTTGAGGATGGGAGACCGAATACCAGAACGGTGTGCGATCGTGAAACGGGAATATTTATAGATTGCGGGTTGGTGCTAAATAACAAAATGCAGCAAGTGGCCGATACCAAAATCTATCCTTCGGAGTATTTTTCACCTAAGGATTATCTTACCGAGGAATTAAACATAACGGAAAACACAATATCCATCCATCACTATGATGCCTCTTGGTATACGGAGGAAGATAAACTGGCAGCACAGCTTCGGGCGAAGTACAGAAAGATCATGCCGGCAAAGCTTGC
>JAZNZT010000043.1:0-6150 GCA_045595075.1 Faecousia sp. | reverse complement strand
GGCTACGATCCGACTTGGAAGAAACTTAAAATGCTTCCTTTGGCTCAGGACGACAGTCCCCTGTCATTGCAACGCTGCTACGCGCCTTGCAATGACGATCAAACCTAAGGACTTTAGATAAATCAAAGTTGCTTTTTCTCTGATTTTTCTGTATAATTACCGAAGATAACTGTCCTACAGGACGGCGATAACAGCTGTCCGGAAAGAGGTGTAGATATAGATGAAAGAAAATAAAGAAGTCATCGAGATCGACATTAAACGGATTATGAGAGCCATAGTGCACCGGGCATGGGTCATTGTATTGGTCGGTGTCATTTGCGCGGCAATGCTCTTAAGTTATGCCTATTTTTTTGTAACACCCCAATACTCTGCCAGCATTAAGGTATATGTTAACAATACCTACGGCACAAGCGCCCCCGGCTTCTCCTCCTCACAGATCTCTGCGGCGCAGAGTCTTGCCAGAACCTATATGGTCATTCTGAAGAGCCGCACAGTGATGAATGAGGTGGCAGAGATCACCGGTCTTCCCTATACCTATAATCAGCTGGTGGGAATGACCTTGTCCAGCGCTGTCGGAGAAACAGAAGTTTTCGAGACGGTGGTTACTTGCCCTAACTATAAACACGCGGCACAGATCGCCAACGCCATTGCTCAGGTACTGCCGGACAAGATCGCTGCGGTGGTTGAGGGAAGCTCTGTCCGGGTGGTGGACTATGCTGTGGAAAACAGCAAAAGAGTCAGCCCCAGCTATCAGAAATATGCGATGATCGGCATGGCGATCGGCATGCTGCTGACTGCAGCGGTGGTCGTTGTTTTGGACCTGCTGGATAATTCTATCAATTCAGAGGAATATCTGGAGGAAACCTATGGAGATGTGCCCCTTCTGGCGGTGATCCCCGATGCGGAAAATCCCAAGGCCTACGGCTATTACAGGGGTTATTACAGAGGATACTATGTATCCCACGAGAAACAACAATCCCCTATAAAAACCGGAGGTGACAAGTGATGGCATGGAGGCTGTTTGGAAATAAGCGTAAGGACAATACAGAGGTCTGGAATCAGAGGACCATGTTTGGCCCTAACATGAGCTTTGCTGTCACTGAGGCATATAAGCTTTTACGGACCAACCTGATGTTTTCCTTCTCTGACGAGGGTAGAGGTCATGTGATCGGCGTTACCAGTGCGGTTCAGGATGAGGGCAAAAGCTCCTCTGCCTGCAACACGGCATATGCCCTTTCCGAGGCAGGCAAAAAGGTCCTGCTGTTGGAGGCAGACCTTCGCAGACCGTCTATCCCGTCAAAGCTTGGCATTGCCAGAGTTCCCGGTCTGACAAATCTTCTGGTATCCCGCTGGGATTATAAAGAAGTGATCCAGCATTGCAGCGCTGCGCCCAAGATGGATATTATCGCCAGCGGCGACATCCCACCCAACCCTTCGGAGCTGCTTGCCTCCAACCGTATGGCACAGCTGATGGAGGAGCTGACCCGGAATTATGATTATGTGGTGGTGGACCTGCCCCCGGTAACGGTGGTTTCTGACGCAGTTGCCATTTCTAAGATCCTGGACGGTATTGTGCTCATTGTTCGTGCCGGTATTTCTGACAGAAAAATGCTTGCGGAAGCGATCCGTTTACTAAAGCTGGTAAATGTGCGTATTTTGGGTTTTGTCTACCGGGATTCTGCTACCGGCTCCGGAAAATACGGCAGTTATAAGAAGAAATACCGCTATAAGTATTACAGCGACTATTCTAAGAGAAAGGCGACAAAATGATCGATATTCATTCCCATTTTCTTCCGGGAATGGACGACGGAAGCGGAAGTCCGGAGGAAACCTTGCGGATGCTGCGGCTTTCCCGGCAGCAAGGGGTAGATACCATTGTTGCCACGCCTCATTTTTATGCCTTGCAGGATAACCCCGATAGCTTTTTAAAGCGACGGCAGGAAGCCTGGGAAAAGGTAGCGTATGATCCTCAGACTATGCCAAAGGTGCTGTTGGGCGCAGAGGTGACTTACTTTGCAGGTCTCAGCCGCAGTGAGGGTTTAGATAATCTTTGCATCGGTGATACAAGGCTCTTACTGGTGGAAATGCCCCTGCGTCCCTGGAGCAGACATGAGATAGAGGATATCTGCGCTTTGCCACGGCAAGGGCTTTTGCCGGTGATGGCGCACATAAACCGCTATATGAAAAGAGGACAGATCCCTACTTACGGGCATCGCTTGCTTAGCGAAGGCATCCTGTTTCAAAGCAATGCGGATTTCTTTCTGGAGGGGATGTCCCGTTTCCGGGCGTTCCGGATGCTGAAAGCCGGACAGATCCATTTTATTGGCTCAGACAGCCATAATATGGAACATCGGATCTCCCGGATGGACGAGGCGGAGAAAGTGATCCGCCGAAAGCTGGGCGCAGATGCACTGGAGCATTTGGACCGGATCGCGGAAGACTTACTTGGATAAATGAAAAAGCACCGAGTTGAAACTCGGTGCTTTTTATGTTCAATCAAGAGCCAAGCCAAAGTAGCTTGGAGGTTGAGCGGAAGATAGGGGATGATACATGGCAAAATTCTCTTGTCCCGGTGCGCGGAATTGTCCGTCAGTTTTCCCAAGGGCGGACAAAATGTGACCGCAGGCTTGCCGGTTGCCAAGAAATTCCGGGCAGATCAGCTGCTTGCCGTCTTCTGCGGCAACCAGCAGGAAATCTTCTCCTGCGTAAAAGTCTGCCTGGGTCTGCAAAAAAGCAAGGGTAGCATTTTCTTGTAAGACACCGCCCTCTGAAAGATAGGTTTTCCGCAGAGCGGCGTATTCTTCCGGGTCGATCTTCCGCAAATAGGCGGAGGGTGTCTCGGCGTAAGCGGTAAACTTGTCCATGCCGCCAAAGGTGGCGTAGCCCATGTTTTCGTAAAACCGGAACAGGCTTTCGCTGCCCGGCACCAAAACAGCGCCGGCGTACCCGAGATTTTTAAGGGTTTCGTGGGTTTCTGCCATCAGTGCGTGGCAAAGTCCTTTGCCACGATGGTTTTCGTCTGTTGCCACGGCGTACAGGTATGCCAGCTTCTCGCCCCGACAGGAGCAGTCCAGCCAGTACAGGGCGGCGGCAACGGCATCCTCTGCGGGAATACACAGGCATCGGTCAGGAGAAAACGCCGTGGAGAAAAAATAACCCAGAAAGCTGTCATCATCCCCGAAGGCCTGCTGCCACAGCCGCCGCAGAGCGGGGATCTGCGTAGAGGTGGGATTTTTAATAGTCATAGCCGTCCTCCAAAAGGCATGCCCAGCTTTTTTCCACCATGTGGTCGGGGTAGTAGGACAGCTTGGCTTTTCGCAGTCCCTCCAATCCCAGATCGTCCTCCCGGTTCAGCCAGCGAAGATGGGGATATTTCTCCCGGAGATAGGCGGCAAAACCCTGATTGATAGCGGCGTATGCGCCGTCGGCAATATCCAGCGCCTTTTCAAAGTGGATATCGAAGGTGTCCTTGCTCAGGGCGCTTCCCATGGTCATTGCCACCGGCTCGCCGGCAACGGTGAGAACCAGTCCTTCCAGACCAAGCTCTTTTCGCTGACCCAGCGCCTTGCGGATCGCGGCTTGCTCCATGTGATAATCCCCGTGAGGATTTTCCTGCAGCCGCAGGGTATACCATTGGGCGACCAAAGCCTCCACCCGGGCAATATTTTCGTCGGTAATTGGCTCTAACCGATGATCCGGATGGGCTTGGCGAAAGCGGTTCAGATGATTCCGCTTCTTCTGATAGGTTTTGCCCTTCAGGTCGGCAAGGGCGTGAATGTCATAGATGTAGTCGAAGCTGTCCCGGTCAAAATGATACCGGAATCTGCCGGGGAACAGATGCTCCAGCAAAGCGCAGTCGTCATGGGTCAGGCTGGTGAGCCGGCAGGGAATGCCCCGTTGGGCTGCGTCCTCTATAATGGCATCCAACGCTTTTTTACGGTTGCCGGGACCCACGGGGTACAGGTACACGCTTTTTCGGTTGAACTGGGAGAAGAATACCAGATTGTTTTCTACAAGAGTCGCCTGTTGACGACCCCATAGATACAGGTTGGTGAAGCTGTATTCGCAGCCCCGTTCTCCGGAACTCATAAGATAAGGCTCGTACACCGGACGAAGCTCCGGGGTCAGCGGCTTAAAATCGATCATAAATTCACATCCTTTAAAAGCAGTATACCACGATTTTACCCCATTCGCAACTGGCTAAAACAGATATCGGTCCAGATGCCGCCGGCGGATGGTGTAATACAGCAGGCTTCCCAGGGTGAGCAGCACCGCAGCTTCTCCCAGAGCAACATAAAGGCAGTTGAGCCAAAAGCCGCCGCCGATATACACCGCAAGCTCCCAGCCTACCAAAAGGCCGTTAAACAGGGCGGGCAGCAGCATGCCTAAGAGAGGATAGCCTTTGATGACGATTCGGCGGGTCAGATACATGCCGCCTGTGGCAAGGGCGGTTGCCAATGTGCCCACTACGGGGTCAAGGGGCAATGCCCCGGCAAAGCTGAGATTGAACAGCAGGCAGCCTGCACTCAGTCCGCCAACGGCAGCCGGTGTAAAAAAGGCGAGGATACACAGCGCTTCACTTGCCCGGAACTGGATCGCCCATGTGGCAGAGCCGGGCAACAGTGTGTTTTGGACAAAGCTCAGCGACACATACAAAGCCGCAAACACAGCGCCATAGGCGATATTTCTGATTTTATTAGACATGGAAATGCTCCTTACAATAGAAAATGGGTGCAGTCCGCACCCATAAAGAAAATGAGCGCAAAATGCGCCCATCAGAAAGTCCCTAGTTTTGTTTACCGACAGGATGGTCACGAACTGTCCTATTCCGTTTTCTGGATTATACGACGGAAAATGCCACATGTCAAGGAGTTTTGTGCCCCGAAAAGTTGTTGACTTTGGTTTTGAAACATGGTATCATTTTCTTGATGTGAATGAGGGAGTAGCGACGCAGAACTGCGTAGCCTGTCAACACTCCGACCGGTTTTCCGGTCTGGCTGGCTTTTATTGCGAGACTCATGTATCCGTTTCCTGCGATGCATGAGGCTTTTATCCGTGCATGGTTGGGTCCGTGGCGGGTATTTTTTTAGTCAATAATTGGGCGTTCAGCCCGAAAACGAGAAGGAGTTTTGTTATGTTGGATGCGTTTTTTTCCTGGTACAACGGCTTGACTGACACCCTTTTGGGTTCGCTGCTGCTGTTTGCAGTGGGACTGGTGCTGCTGATCAAGGGCGGCGACTGGTTTGTGGACAGCGCTACCGGAATTGCCAAGCGGTTCCGCGTGCCGGAGATCATTATCGGTGCAACGGTGGTTTCCATCGGCACGACCCTGCCGGAGGTTATGGTCTCTGTGACAGCGGCGGTGAACAACAATGGCGCCATTGCTTACGGAAATGCCATTGGTTCTATTATCTGCAACACTGCCCTGATCGCGGCCTTGACCATCGCCATCCGTCCTGCGCCCGTCAACCGAAAGACGATCGTTACCCCGGTGCTGTTTTTCTTTGGCGCTGCAGCCATTTATATGGTAGCTGCCTATATCTTCGGCCGCTTTGACAGATGGATGGGTATCGTACTGCTTTTGGTCTTTGGTGTGTATATGGCCATGACCGTTTATAAGGGCTTTAAAAATCCTGTTCAGCACGAAGAGGCAGAAGAGGAGAAAATCAGTGGCTCCTTGCTGAAGGATCTGGTGGTTCTTGTGGCAAGTGCCGCCTTGATCGCCGTTGGCGCGGATATGCTGGAGGGTTCTTCCGTATCGCTGGCAACCATGGCAGGCATCCCCACAGAGGTCGTGGGCGTTACGGTGGTTGCTCTGTGCACCTCTCTGCCGGAACTGGTGACTGCGGTTACTGCCCTTGCCAAGGGACACGGCGCCCTGTCTCTGGGTAACATCATTGGTGCAAATATCTTCAATCTTGTGCTGGTAAGCGGCGCGGCCGCGGCCATTTCTCCCTTTGAGATCCCGGAGGGCAGCAAGCTCCTGGGCTACAATACCTCCCAGCTGTTCGAGATCCCTCTTATGGTGGGCGTGATGGCGATCATGACACTGCCCGCTTTGATAAAAGGAAAGCTGCGCCGCTGGCAGGGCATTACGCTGCTGAGTATTTATGTGGCTTTCGTAGTCCTGCAGGTGCTGATCGCTCTGAA
>JAZNZT010000042.1:0-6806 GCA_045595075.1 Faecousia sp. | reverse complement strand
GTACTCGCTAACCTCAGCCCGGGGCTCGGGGATGCAGGGCAGCATGACCTCGTCCAGGATCACCAGACGGGCCTTGCGGCAGCGCTCCAGAGCGTCAGCGATGATCTCCATAGTCAGACCCTTGTTCTTCAGGTCCATCTGGATGGCGGTGATACCCTCGGTAGTACCGGCAACCTTGAAGTCCATTTCGCCGTGGAAGTCCTCAACACCCTGGATATCGGTGAAGGTCCGCCACTCGCCGGTCTCCTGGTCGGAGATCAGACCGCAGGAAATACCTGCAACGGGGCGCTTAATAGGCACGCCGGCATCCATCAGAGCCAGAGTAGAGCCGCAGATAGAGCCCTGAGAGGTAGAGCCGTTGGAGGAAAGGACCTCGGATACGACGCGGATAGCGTAGGGGAACTCCTCCACACTGGGGATCACAGGCAGCAGGGCCTTTTCAGCCAGCGCACCGTGACCGATCTCACGACGGGAGGTGGAACGGGCAGCTCTTGCCTCGCCGGTGGAGAAGGAGGGGAAGTTATAGTGGTGGATATACCGCTTGGTCTCCTCGGGATAGATGGTATCCAGCTTCTGAGCAGCGGACAGGGTGTTCAGGGTGCAGATGGAAAGAACCTGTGTCTGACCGCGGGCGAACAGACCGGAGCCGTGTACCCGGGGCAGCAGACCCACCTGGGCGTCCAGAGGACGGATGTCGTCCATGCCACGGCCGTCAACGCGCTTGCCCTGGAGCAGCCACTTCTTAACGACCTTCTTCTGCATCTTGTACAGGCAGACCTCAATGTGGGTCTCGAAGTCCTCGTACTTCTCGCCAAACTTTTCCTGGAAGTCCAGACGGGCAGCGGTGAGCCGCTCCTCACGGACATTCTTGTCGTCGGTGTCCAGGGCATGCTCGATTTGAGGCAGGCCGTAAGCGATCAGATCGTCCAGCAGCTCATGGTTGACAGCTGCCTTCTCGAAGGTGAACTTGGGCTTGCCGATCTCAGCAACGATACCGTTGATGAACTTGACGATCTCCATATTGGTCTCGTGAGCAACACGGATGGCTTCGTAAACAACGGACTCGGGAGCCTCGTTTGCCTCGGTCTCGATCATGACCACCTTCTCGAAGGTGGAGGAAATGCAGACGAAGCAGTCGCATGCCTCACGCTCTTCAGCGGAGGGGTTGACGATATATTTGTCGCCCACATGGGCAACGTTGGTGGTGGCGACAGGTCCGTTCCAGGGCACATCGGAAGATGCGATGGCGATGGAAGCGCCCAGAGATGCCACGATCTCTACGGGATTCTCGTGGTCGGTTGCCAGCACGGTGCAGGTGACAACCACGTCGTTACGCAGCTCCTCGTCGAAGAGGGGGCGCATGGGGCGGTCGATGATCCGGCTGTTCAGGATGCCCCGCTCGGAGGGCTTGCCCTCACGGCGGTTGAAAGAGCCGGGGATGCGGCCTACGGAGTACATTCTCTCCTCAAACTCGATGGTCAGGGGGAAGTAGTCGATGCCGGACTTGGGGATGGGGTTGCAGGTGACGGTGGTCAGCACCATGGTGTCGCCGTAACGGCAGATGCACTCGGCGTTTGCCAGCTCTGCCACAAGGCCAGTCTCCACAGTAAAGGGACGGCCGCCGATCTCCATCTCGTAAACGTGATGGTTGGGATACTGCTTGCGAGTAATCATTTGTGTTTACCTCCTTTTTATTTGGGGCATCTTTCGAGGCCCTGGCGCTCTTACGATAGATTTTGTAAGAGCTTGGGTGTGTTCGGGAGGTTTTAGCACTTGAAACTAGCGGCGATATTCGCAACTACTTTCAACTGCTAAAATAGCCTCCCAGGATTTACGGATTGGTTTTTGGGAACGGATTCTTCGCTAACGCTCAGAATGACAGGGGAGATAACAGGACAGCTTGAGATTTTTCTTCAAACGAAGGTTGAAAACGACCATTATACTTTGTGTATATGGGCGTTTTCAAAACGCACGGTTGGAGAAAAAGATCCGCTGTAAAAAAGGGCAGCGGTGTATCCACTGCCCTTTTTGTCCTTACTTACGGAAACCCAGCTTGGCGATAATAGCACGATAGCGGTTGATGTCCTTCTTTGCCAGATAGTCCAGCAGGTTACGGCGCTTACCGACCATCATCAGCAGACCGCGGCGGGAGTGATTGTCGTGCTTGTGCACCCGCAGGTGATCGGTCAGCTCGTTGATACGGGCGGTGAGGATCGCGATCTGGACTTCGGGAGAACCGGTATCGCCCTCGTGGGTTGCGTTGTCCAGGATTACCTGGGTCTTCTTCTCTTTGAGAATCATTGTGTTTACCACCTTTTTTGAATTTACCTCGCGCCAAGTAAAGGGTCGGTGTCTTCCCAAAACTGAGCAACGGGCATAAAAATATCTACCGGCATAGCCAGCCCGACTATCTTATCATAGGTTTTCCCAAAAGTAAAGAATTATTTTCAACAATTTTCCAATACTTTCCGGGATCCTGCGCAGTCTTTCTCAATTTGCGCCTTCAGTTCCTCCAAAGAAGCGAATTTTTGCTCCGGGCGGAGGTAGCTGTAAAAAGCCAAGGTCAGCTTTTTGCCGTAGAGGTCGCCCTCAAAGTCCAGAAGATGGGGCTCGACGGTGACATGATGCCCGCCTACCGTGGGACGGCTGCCGATATTGGTAACGGCAGGATACTCCCGGCAGTCTGTAATGGCTTTGCAGGCATAGACCCCGGGCTTGGGCAGCAGCACCCCTTGGGGCAGCGCCAGATTGGCGGTGGGGATGCCCATGGTATGTCCCAATCCGCGTCCCGGTACAACTTGCTCGGTAAGCACATGGGGATGCCCCAGGAAACGGATGGCCGTTTCCAGCTCCCCGGATTCCAGCAAGGTTCGGATATGGCTGGAGGACACCCGAATACCGTCTACGGTCTGCTCGGGGATGATAGCGTAGGGCAAAACCCGGTTTTCACAAAATGCGGCAAGCTTTTGGGCTGTGCCGTTGCCACCGGCGCCAAAGCGGAAATCCTCGCCGCAGACAAAGCCCACCGCGCCGTTATCCAGAAGATGGGTCAGAAACTCTGACCAGTGGGTCTGCATCAGCTGCCTGTCAAAGGGCAGGGAAATCACGGTATCCATGCCGTAGCTGCGAAGCAGAGATTCCCGATCCTCACCGGAATTGATCAGTTTCGGGGCTTTGCCCAGCACAAGGCTCTCCGGGTGATGGGTGAAAGTTAAAACCCCTGCCCGGCAGCCGTATTCAGTTGCCTTTGTCTTGCAGGCGCGCAAAAGAGCTTGGTGGCCCAGATGCACCCCGTCAAAGAACCCAAGGGCGTAGACACATTTATCTTTCATAAGCAATCACTTTTCGTAAATGGACAATTAGGGGACGGATTCTTCGTCGGGCAGTGCCCTCCTCAGAATGACAGAAAAAAATTAGACCGCAAAAAAGGATTTAATGGTTGACATAATCCCGGAGGCGACCTTTGCCAGCATGAGAAATTCTCCTTGTTGGCTGTACGCCCGGTATGTACCGTCTTCCATATTTACGGAGAAGGGGTTGCCGTTGCGGCAGCGCTTTTCCTGGTTAGCCGTCAGGGTGACGGCAGGGTAGGCGATGAACATGGTGTCCACCGGGCGCAGGTAGCTTTCCGGATTTTCGCTTTCCACCAGGGCGGAAAGGGGAATGGACTCGGCGACGGTATATGCTCCGGCGGTGACTCTGCGCAAGGACTCCATACAGCCGCCGCAGCCAAGGGCATTGCCAATATCCTTACACAGGGTACGGATATAAGTGCCCTTGGAGCAATGCACCAGCAGTTTTGCGGTATCGCCGTCAAAAGACAGGCACTCCAGTTTGAAAATGGTAACGGTACGGCTCTGCCGCTCCACTTCCTTACCCTTTCGGGCAAGGTCGCAGAGCTTCTGTCCGTTAATCTTCAGGGCGGAGTACATAGGGGGGACTTGCCGGATCTCTCCCCGGAACTGCTCCAAAATTTCCAGAAATTCTTTTTTTGTCACGGAAACCGGTTTGGTTTCCAGCACTTCGCCGGTGATGTCCTCGGTGTCGGTGGTCAGCCCTAAGCGCAGAGTGGCCTCATAGGTCTTTTCCGCATGCTCGAAAAACTCTACCGCACGGGTGGCTCTGCCTACGAACACCGGCAGCACACCGGTGGCCATAGGGTCAAGGGTGCCACCGTGGCCGATGCGCTTGGTATGCAGCACCCCCCGGAGCTTACTGACCACATCCTGGCTTGTCCAGCCGGCAGGCTTGTCGATAATCACAATGCCGTTCATCAGCTGTTCTCCCAGTCAGTCATTGCCTTTTCCACCTGGGCTGCGGCTTCTGCCAGAGGCATTTTTATGGAACAGCCTGCCGCGCCGGCATGTCCGCCGCCGCCGAACTGCTCACAAATATAGGCGGCGTTATAGCCGGGGATGGCGCGGAGGGATACCTTGGTATTGCCCATCTCCGTTTCCCGGAGGAGGGCTGCCATTCTTACGCCCTCGATGGAGCGGAGGAAGGAGGATACATTGCTCATATCATCTTCGTCCACACCCAGGTCTTTTTCCACCTGAGCAGGGAGGATGCACAGCGCCATTTTGCCGTCGCAGAACAGCTTGGCGTGCTCGGCAACATAGCCCTGCAGCCGCAGCTTGGCGAGAGATACGGTCTCGAAAATAGCGGTATTCCAGTAGAAAATATCTGCTCCCGCGGCGGTGCAGTCGGCCGCTACATCAAAGGTATGGGCGGTGGTATTGGCGTAACGGAAGCAGCCGGTGTCGGTGGAGACACCCACATAGACAGCCTCTGCCGTTTCCTTATCCGGTTCTGCGCCCAGCTCCAGCAGCAGCTCCCAGATGATCTCAGCGCAGGCGGCGCTGTCCGGCTCTACCAGCTCGCGGGGAGTATATTCTCTGCCCGAGCCGTGGTGGTCGATCCGCAGATCGATGCAGTTTCGCAGATCGTCGAAGCACCGGGGCAGCATATTGTCTGCCGCCACATCCACGGCGATGAGGATATCGCCTTCCTCCGGGGCGTCCTTGGTGATGCCCTCCATTAAAGAAGCGTACAGAGGTGTGACCTCCGGATTGGTAAGCACATGGGCGGTCTTGCCTAAGCTGCGCAGTCCCCGGCACAGAGCCGAGGCAGAGCCTAAGGTGTCTCCGTCCGGCTTCCGGTGGGTGAGAATGGCGAAGTGATCCCGGTCAAGAAGCCATCGGGCGCACTCAGATATCGTCAGTGTCTCCATGGTCGGATACCTCCAGAGAGTTGATGAGCTTCAGCATTTTTGCGCCGTAGGTGATAGAATCGTCCAAAGTCCAGCTCAGCTCCGGGGTGTACCGCAGCTGCAGCCTTGCACCCAGCTCCCGGCGAAGATACCCGCCGGCGGATTTGAGACCCTTCAGGGCGTCTGCTGCCCGGTCTTCCTCTAAAAAGCTCACATAGACCTTGGCGTAGCGCAGGTCCGGGGTTGCCTCTACACGGGTGACAGAGATCATGGTGTTCTGTACCCGGGGGTCTTTCAGATTGGGAATAAGAGCGGCCAGTTCTTTTTGAATCTCTTCGTTGATACGGCCGATTCGGTTGGATGCCATAGTATCATTCCTTTCGTAATGATAAATGGACAATTGACAATTGACAATTGACAATTAAGGCGTTCCTCATTGTCCATTATCCATTGTCCATTGTCAATTAATAAATGCCGCGCCGCTTGTGCGGTGCGGCATTTATATTATCGTTTGATCTCCTCCATGACGAAGCACTCGAAGATGTCGCCTTCTTTGATATCGTTGAATTTGGCGATGCTCATGCCGCACTCGTAGCCGGCGGTGACTTCCTTGGCTGCGTCCTTGAACCGCTGCAAAGAGCCCACTTCGCCTTCATGGATGACGATGTTGTCACGGAGGACACGGACCTGGGCGTCCCGGGTGACCTTGCCGTCTTTGACCATACAGCCGGCGATGGTACCAACTGCGCTGACCTTATAGGTCATGCGGACCTCGGCGTGGCCGATGACAGATTCCTCATACTGAGGCGCAAGCATGCCCTTCATGGCAGACTCGATCTCGTCGATGGCGTCGTAGATGACACGGTAGAACCGCATATCCACGGCGGTACGCTGGGCGCTTGCCTGGGCGCCGGCGTCGGGACGGACGTTAAAGCCGACAATAATTGCGCCTGCGGTGGAAGCAAGCAGGATATCGCTTTCGTTGATAGCGCCGACACCGGTGTGGATCACACGGACACGGACCTCCTCGTTGGAGATCTTCTCCAAAGATGCCTTGACGGCTTCCGCAGAGCCCTGGACGTCAGCCTTGACGATCAGCGGCAGCTCCTTCATCTGACCCTCCTGCATCTTGGCAAACAGGTTATCCAGAGTGACCTTCTGCATGGCGTTGGCGGCGGCGTCCTTGGCAGCCTGCTTCCGCTGCTCCACAAGCTCACGGGCCATACGCTCGTCGGTGACGGCGTTGAACTCGTCGCCGGGGGCGGGAACTTCCGCCAGACCGGTGATCTCAACAGGTACGGAAGGACCGGCAGTCTTCACCGTTCTGCCCTTATCGTTGGTCATCACACGGACACGGCCCACGGCTGTACCGGCGATGACGATATCGCCCTGGTTCAGCGTGCCGTTTTGCACCAGCAGAGTGGCGATAGGACCGCGGTTCTTATCCAGACGGGCCTCAATAACAGTACCCTTTGCCCGGCGGTTGGGATTGGCCTTCAGCTCCTGGACCTCAGCGGTGAGGATCACCATTTCCAGCAGGTCGTCAAGACCCATGCCGGTCTTTGCGGAGATGGGAACGATGACGGTATCGCCGCCC